>CAMDNC010000151.1 GCA_945902755.1 Flavipsychrobacter stenotrophus | reverse complement strand
TGGGGGGAGGTGTGAGTTTAGTATTTTTCCATTCTCCAGAGTCAGGAATGGATTATAAAATGCAGAGTAATTATAAATAGTACTGATATTTTTCTTGATTGAGAATAAACAAAAAGTGGTTGAGAATTATTGTATTCTACTTAGTTTTTTATCCACCCTACCACTCGCTCTCAGTAGGGCTTTTACGGGCGGTGTTGAAGCCTCGGAAGTTGAGTCCGAAACGAATGCCTGAGTTGCGGCCCATGTTGCTGTCCCAAGACTGAACAAAGTCTATACGGAGTATGCGGAATAACTTCCAGCCTATGTTGTCTATACCCACAAATGCCTCGGTGTAGTAATGGTGCTCGCTAGCGTAAAATGCATTGCCACCAAACAGCAAGTAAAACCTAGCCTGACGCAACAAGGGAATTTTGTTGCTGAGCAGGCCATTGAGGTGATACTCTAAGTGAACTTCGCCATAAAGAGGTTCTTTATTGCTGAAAAGATAATACGGGGCAAACTGAAAACTCTCGAGGTAGGGAGCTGTATACCCAAACCCTCGCATACCGTGCAAGTGAATAAGATCCGGAAAAGAAACATAGTTATTGTTGAGGAAGCCACCTGCTACGAGATTGTATCTGAGGTTACCAAGCAAACCCATGCGCACGTCATCTCTGATAGCAAAACGCCATTTATCAAAGTCTGTTTTGCTGTCCAGTATCCCAGATAATCCCTTTTGATAATGGAAAGTAAATAGTGGCCATCGGCTGCCATTTGCCACCTTGTAATCGGGGTACTGGGTGTAGGTAACACCGGGCCTGTATGACAGCCAAACCGATAGTAAGGCAGCCTGATGAGGCTCCCAAACTGTAGCCACTTTCTGCAATGTGGGTGGTGTATTGCTGCCTACTCCGCTGTTGTCGCCAGGTAGTATGCTATAATCAGTAGTATTTTGCAGGGGTATGCGCTGCTGCCAAGATGCGCGCACAAACCAAGAGAACCCATTGCCATAGTTGCGACGGAGGAATGCTGCTGCCTCCCAACGTTCATAAATCTTAAGATCGTTTTCTCTGAAGAACAAACTGCGATAGGTATTGAACAAAGGTAACACTGGATTTTCGGGATTGTACTGAAATACATACTTACCGCCCTCGGCACCATACATCCATGAACGATTGAGCCACTCATTGTCGCGCGTGGTGTAGTACACCCTACCCATTGCGTTAAAATGTTCGTTGCTAAAACCATAACGCCCCACAACATCTGCAAATAAGTTTTTGCCAGTATCTATCTGATGGCGCACTGATATTTTGGGTGCCACGTTATAGCCTTCCACAATGTTGTAATTGATGATGTTATCGTTATTTGTACCCAAAAAGAGAGAATTCAGCGTATAAGTGTTCTTGTATTTTTTGCTGTTGTAACTGGTCTCCAAAAACATGAGACTTAGTGGTTTTATTCTGTTTTCTCTACGCCTAACAGAATCAATATATTCAGGACTGTTAAGTACTATTGTAAGACTGTCTTTTATCACAAAGTCTCGCTGTTCATCCAGCTCTAATGGCACTGGGCGGTCTTGCCAATGAGTAGTGTCTTTTTTGTTGGCTGTTTTGTCGTAAAGGCTGGTAACCTTGCTAGCGAAAATAGAATCTGGTATGGGTTCGTTGACCCGCTGTTTGTTGTAAACAGCTACGCCAGTAGCAGTAACATCGAACATCATAAACTTGACCGCAAAATAGAGTACCTGGCTTTTTATAACCCAGTTATCAGTCTGTAAGGGAAGAAAAACCTGCTCTACCCTAAGTGTATCAACGGTGCTCATACCAGACTCTTTGACCAAAGTGACATCGAGACTGTGTATAGCCCACTGGTTGTCGACTATATATATTATACCATTGAAGCAGGGCTCGTACAAGCGCCTTTGTATGACTTGTATCTTGTACACCAAGTGTCCGTCTTCCATAAAAGTACCTAGCAGCTTGTACTTATAATAGTTGAGCGCGTTATCACTCACAGGCGAAATGAAACCACGAGATGTGCGCCCGAAAACACTCACTATATTGTCGTAGAAGGTAATGACAGAAGGAAAACGAGAAAAACCTAGACCACCTTTGTTGCCACTTTCGCGCACAGAGTGAATAACAGTTTTTTCGTTATCGCCATCGGAGTAATAATCGGCCTCTTCTTCGGTAAGATACAACACTCCCTTGCCAGCACTATCTACTCCGAGGTCTGCAGACTTAATTTTTTGTCCCATAAACTTATCGGGCAATTGACGAGAACGCATTACACCCTTGAAGTAAATAGCAGACTGAAAAGAACGCACCTGATTGAGATGGAATTTGCGCCGCTTAATGGCACTGCGAATGATGCCATAAGCAGGGTCTTCGGCAGATGCGCGTACCACAACCTCGCTCATCTCTAACGATTCTTCTTTAAGTATAAAGTTATGAACAACCGTTTCTGTGCCAGAGATGGTTATGTTGTAGGTAGCCTGCCCAAAACCTATAAACTGACATACTACTTTATGCAAGCCAGGATCGACCGAGAGCAAGTAATCGCCACTACCATTAGCATTAACACCATTGGTGGTACCTTGTATATAAATGGTGGCATAGGGCAAAGGTTCACCTTTGTCGTCATATACTTTGCCTTTGATAATGCCAGCCCAAAGACTAGGAACACTTAAAAAAAGTAAAAATGTAGTAAAGTAAAATTTCATCAATCTAGTTATTATTCATGCACAACAATTAGCCCAACACAATCGATTGTAATAACAAGGAACATTGAATAAATAGCAAAAGACGACAAAAAGTTACAATAAACACAAAATGAGTAGGCAAGTGCTCACCGAAATTGGTAATGCGGTGTGATTTTAACAAATCAAACTTCACTATGCTGACCTACTGTGCACTAAACAAGCCATGTATTTGTGCATCAATTTTTCGGACAACATCGGCAAAGTCGAGTTCTTTTTCGGCAAAGTTGCAATTGTCTACATCTATCACCAAAAGTGGACCATCTTTATAGCTATCTATCCATTTGTTGTAGAAGCCATTTAGCCGCTTTAAATAATCCAGACGAATATTTTCTTCGTAGCCCCTACCCCTTTTTTGAATCTGGTCTACGAGTGTAGGGATCGATGCTTTGAGATAGATAAGCAAATCGGGTGGTTGCACCAATGTTTTAAGGTTCTGAAAAAAGGAGGTATAATTTTCAAAGTCGCGATTGGTCATTAGCCCCATGTCAAAAAGGTTGGGCGCAAAAATGTAAGCATCTTCAAAAATGGTACGGTCTTGAATAACTGTTTCACTACCCTTACGAATTTCGATGAGATGCTTGATACGATTATTAAGAAAGTAAATCTGCAAATTGAATGACCAACGGTGCATGTCTTCGTAAAAATCGACGAGGTAGGGATTGTGCTCTACGTCTTCAAAATGAGGTTTCCACTTGTAATGCTTGGCTAGCATACCCGTTAGTGTGGTTTTGCCAGAGCCTATGTTACCGGCTACTGCAATATGTTTGGTTTGTGATTTTGAAGGCATTTGTGATGGCATAACTATTGCGAATATACGGCTAAGCAGGTAAAAATTAACTGTAAAATGTGATGAGGCTATAAAGGATAGTGACTAACAGAAGGCAAATAAAACACCCTGCATATAATGGTATGTACTACCGATAAATGCAGGGCTGTAGTATAGGTTAACTAGAAAAAGTTGGTTACCAAAGATTCATTTTGTTTCTGAGTGTATTAGGGATACCGTTTTTGTGCAGCAGTATAGCTGTGGTTTTGTAACGAACATAGGTGCGCGATACATGTATATACCCTTTGTAGTCGTTTTTATCTCCCCAAGAGTTCTTCACTACATAGTATTTACGACCGTTTTGATCGGATGCTAGCCCTACTATATGCATACCATGGTCATCGGTAGTTTCGTAATTGTCGAATGCTTGCTGACGCATTTCGGGAGTGATAACACGCTCGTATTTGGGACCATCAAACATGTACTTTTTTTCAGAATCATCCATGTTTTCATAATCCTTCTCAGGCACATAAGCTACCCCATTCTTCCAACTAAAGTATTTTTCGCTAACATCTGTAGCCCAAGAAACCGTAAAACCTTTATTGAGTGCATTGTCAATGATATCGGTAAGGTCTTCCATCTGCACATTGTACACTCTGTCGAACGACCAGTTGTCGGGCACCATTAGCATTGTCTTTTTGTAGTAAGGAGCCGTAGTAACAGAAGTTAGCTCTACATAGTCTTCGGGGTGAATACCTACACGGTCCTTAGCAAAACTTTGGGGGGTGTAGGTTTTATAATTCCACTTGAAAGATTTGGGTATTTCACCTAAGTACGAATCCAACACATCGTTATAAGCTTTTTTCCAAGATGTGGTGAGTTTGCCATTAGGGTTAGCCACTACCGCATCCAGCATGCCTTTGAGTATGGCTTGCATTTCGGCAAACTTGTTTTTATCAGTACCGTACTGCAAACCAGTATAGGCGTCTTTAGGCATAGCACCGTACTTGGCATACATATTCAGTACATCGTGGCAAGAACCGCCATCGCCCCAAGCAACAGAGCCATGCATGCGCACATAATTTTCGGCTTTTTCTGAATATACACATCTAGCACTGAAAATGGGAGCCAACTCTATGGGGTCTTTGCCCATACGCATCATTTCGCTTTCCAGAAACGAGTTGGTGGCATAACTCCAGCACGTGCCTGAGCTTGCCTGATTTTTAACTACCGTACGCTCTAGATCTATGAGCCTGTTGAACTTATACTTGCTATCGGCACCTTCTTTTTTTGCCTTGTCTTTATTGATCGTAATTACGTTAGTGTTAGTGTAACTCTGATTCGATTCAATTTTTCTTATCAGGTCGTCCTGAGCAGTTGCCAATAGCGGGCACACGGCAAAAGCCAGCATAGTTATTTTTCTCATTGTGGAGTAAGTGCTTTTTGTAAAAGTAAAATTAAAAAAGAAAAGGAACGATGAAAAAATAAATTACACTATCACAACACTCTATTCTCTGTGTTGAGTCATCTGTGCGGCGTGACTGCGCAGCCAGGCCGAAGTATGTGGCCCCTCTGAAAACAACAGATCTAAAATACTAAGTCCAGACACAAAACCCAAACGATCGGCAAATAATTGATAATACGAGGGTGTGGGCAATGACTTATAAGCATCTGTGCGAAGATCAGAAAAATCAGCGGGGTATAGCGGCAGGTATAAATCGGAATGTGACTGGACAAAGCCGAATTTAAGTTGCTGATTGACCCAAGCAAGCGCAGCCATATTGAACTGCAACAATGAAGTATACTCAGTTTGAAAAAGAACTGATAACGAATCCTGATAATGAAAAAAGTAGGGCGACCTGTTGTAGACAGACATAATGGTGCGCCAATGCTGTAGCTGCCAGCGACTATCGTTTTGTATCTGCACACTGTGCATGGGTACATGATTTTTTCGGCCCTTTATAAGCGGGATACTCAACAAAACTGGATTGTTAGACCCACCTATCTGGTAACGATTTCTATCAGACATTTTGCAGTAGTGTTCGTGAACATCGAACACTACCTCAGTAGCCACAGCTAAGTGCAGCCACCAGCCTACAGGAGGAAATGTATAATAAGCAGAAACGATACGCATAGAAAATATGTAATTACTGATTGTGCTGAACAAGCAAACAAAAGTAATCTTTAGCCAGCTATAGAAAGGTAGTGCATAAAAGTAAAAAGTGAGCTTGTTCTTCATATACACATTTCAGCAACTATTTCTATTTTTGGTATCTTAAAATTATCAATTGACTATACCAGAATCACTGCTACAAGAGCTGCAAGGAATAAAAGGATTTGACAAGGGAAAGTTTTTAGCCGCTCATACTATGGCAGCGCCAGTATCTGTGCGGAAACACCCTATAAAGGGGAAAGATATTTTTACGACCAATGAAGGGGTACTGTGGCACGAGAATGGTGTATACCTAACTGAGCGACCAGTGTTTACGCTAGATCCAGCCTACCACACAGGTGCGTACTATGTGCAGGAGGCATCGTCTATGTATCTGGGGCGTATGCTACAACAAGTACTGGCAGGCCGTGAAAACCTACGTATACTGGACCTGTGTGCTGCTCCAGGAGGCAAAAGCACCCTAATAGCCAGTACCATGACCGATAGCAGCCTACTAATAGCTAATGAGGTAATAAGAACCCGAGCATCTATACTAGAAGAAAACGTAAGCCGCTGGGGCTACATGAATACTTGGGTAACGAGCAATGACCCGAGAGACCTAGGCAAACTGACTGGCTACTTTGATGTAATAGTAGTAGATGCCCCTTGCAGTGGATCGGGGCTATGGAGGAAGGACGCGAATGCACTCAAAGAATGGAGTGAAGCCAATGTGACACTATGCCACCAAAGGCAACAACGCATACTGGCAGATGTGTGGCCAGCACTAAAAGAAAATGGTGTATTAATATACGCTACCTGCTCTTACTCGCCACAGGAAGATGAGGAAGTGCTGGACTGGATGGCTGCGACCTATAACACAACAGGGGTGCCAGTGCCGCCAGAGGACGACTGGGGAATAACCGAAGTAATATCGCCCACGCACCAAATGCCGGGTTACAGGTTTTATCCGGGCAATGTAAAAGGGGAGGGATTTTTTATAGCGGCAGTGCAAAAAAATGAACCAGCAAGTAGCCTTAAACCAATCAGATTCAAAACGGCATTGAATCCCAAAATACAAGCAGCAACTGCACACCTACTGCAACGAGATGATATAGTACTAATAGCAGGCAAGGATAATGGCTACAATGCTGTAAATACACTACACGAGGCAGACGTACAACTGCTGCAACAGGCTGTGTACCTGCGCAAAACAGGAATAGAGGCTGGCACACAGATGGCTAAGGAATGGATACCGGCACACGATGTGGCACTGAGTATAGACATCAATAAGCAACTCCCTGCCATAGACGCTGACAGAGAGCAAGCACTGCGCTATCTGAAGCGCGAGGAAACCGGTATAGAAAGCATACCAAAGGGATGGCATGTGGTGCGGCATAACGGCCAAGGGCTGGGCTGGATTAAGGGCATAGGCACCAGAACTAACAACTATCTACCCAAGCAGTGGCGCATACGTATGGACATAGATTCATAAAAATGAGCCTCAAAAAAATATAAGGCTATTGTTGTGTTAAGTTTCTGAAAACAGAAAAAACTACTTACCTTCGCACCACTGGTAAGTCTTATACGGCCAGCTCCCTTTGAATCCCCCAGGACAGGAATGTAGCAAGGGTGTTTGGTTGTAGCGGTGCGATGTGAGTAACTTACCAGTTTTTTTGTGCCTAGTGGTTTCCTTTTTGCATTCTGCAAAACAAAAGTGCTCTTTTCCATTGCAACTACTAAACCCCAAAAGTGAAATTAGGTTTAGTAATTGAACGAAAAAGAGCAATAAATAATCATCCATTAAATTAGCACTCACTTAGCCCCAGCGGTACCTGTATCGCTAGCCCACCTTCGGCAGTTTCTTTGTATTTATGGTTCATGTCTAGTGCTGTTTCGTACATGGTGTTTACCACATCATCGAGGGTGATACGTGCATTATGCGGATTGCTCTGCAATGCTAGCTGCGATGCTGTGATGGCCTTGATGGCCCCCATGGTGTTGCGCTCAATGCAAGGCACCTGTACCAAGCCACCTACAGGATCGCAAGTAAGACCCAAGTGGTGCTCCATAGCTATTTCTGCTGCCATCAGGCATTGCTCTACCGACCCACCCATGGCTTCGGTAAGGGCTGCAGCAGCCATAGAAGAGGATACCCCTATCTCTGCCTGACATCCACCCATAGCAGCGGAGAGTGTAGCACCTTTTTTGAAAATACTGCCTATCTCAGAAGCAGTGAGTAAAAAGTTAATGATCTTATCTTCATCATTGCCATCGCAAAAGGCAATAAAGTATTGCAGCACTGCTGGCACTACACCTGCCGCACCATTGGTAGGGGCTGTTACTACCCTACTGAATGATGCGTTTTCTTCATTAACAGCCAGTGCAAAACAACTTACCCAATCGAGTGTAGTTTTGAACGTTTGTTTACTATTGGCAATGATAGCCAACCATTCGTCGTAATTTGAATAGGTGTTATCTCCAATCAGTTTTTGGTTGAGTGCTTCTGCTCTGCGAGTAACTTTAAGTCCACCAGGCAATTCACCACCTATATGGCATCCTCTGTAAATGCAGCTACGCATTACATTCCAAATATTGAGCACACCTTTACGAGTGTCTGCTTCAGAACGCCAAGTTTTCTCATTCTCCATCACTACACCCGATACACTTAAGCCTGTTTCTTTACAAGCAGCTAGCAGATATTCAGACTTCTCTATGGGGTAAGGCAAATGAACGAAGTTGCCTCCGCCACCCTCTTCACCTTCCTTC
>CAMDNC010000150.1 GCA_945902755.1 Flavipsychrobacter stenotrophus | reverse complement strand
GTGGCCGTGATAAACAACAGTGGTATAAAAACAATAGGCACAATAGACCCAAAAAGGTTTGTGTGGCCGGTGAATAGGGCACAATCGCTGGAGCTGCTGCGTTTTTTTGTGCGGGAGTGCTTGCCACTGTTTGGTACTTATCAGGATGCGATGACGACTAACGAATGGTCGTTGTACCACTCGCGGTTATCGTTTTCGATGAATACCAAGATGTTATCGCCTAAGGAAGTGATAGAGATGGCTACTGAGGAGTGGCGCAAAAGAGAAAATGAAATAGCCTACCACCAGCTAGAGGGGTTTGTGCGGCAGATAATAGGGTGGCGAGAGTATATGCGGGGTATCTACTGGCTGAAGATGCCTGAATATGCGGGGCTGAACTATCTGGGACATACGGCTAAACTGCCACAGTGGTACTGGACTGGCAACACCAAGATGAACTGCCTGAAGCAGAGTATACAACAGTCACTGCAGTATGCGTATGCCCACCATATACAACGGCTGATGGTGACGGGGAATTTTGCGCTGCTGGCAGGGGTAGACCCTGATGCGGTGGATGCGTGGTACCTGGGCATATACATAGATGCGCTAGACTGGGTGGAGATAACCAATACGCGTGGCATGAGCCAGTATGCGGATGGGGGCATAGTGGGCACTAAGCCGTATGTGAGCAGTGCTGCCTACATAGATAAAATGAGTAACTACTGCGATACGTGCTACTACAAAAAGGCTGTAAAAACCGGTGACAGAGCATGCCCCTTCAATAGCCTGTACTGGCACTTTTATGCACGTCATGAACCGCTACTGGGCAACAATGCCCGGATACAAATGATGTATAATGTGTGGCGAAAAATGGACCCTGAACAAAAGGCTGCACTGCTGACACAGGCGGAGTATTATCTGGAACGGGTGGATGAGTTGTAGGGAGAGAGGGGTAAACAACGCGGCTGAAGACAAATACCTGACTATAGTTTCCACATGACAATATAAACAATGCCCCTCACTGCCCTGAACGTAGAAGGGTGTGACACAACCGGCGATGCCAAAAGTGCTGTGGCTGGTAGCAAGAGGAATAACAAACAATATTGTAAAACGCATACCCACCAACTGGCTGATGGCTGAGGTGGTGGGTATGTGGTGTGGTTACTTGATAGTAACTGTGCTGGTGCTGACAATACTGAACATTCCTACTCCATTCTGTACATTGCCATACACATTGACGGGCTCGGCAAAGGGGTTGCCGTTGGCATCGGCTGCGAGTTTGTAGGATTTGTAGTGTTTGAAATAGTCTTCGGTGACGTGTAAGAGCTGTATGGTGGCGTAAGATGAATCTATACCATTAAAGAAGGGTTGCATGTTGAAACTGGATGCATATATTTTGAGTTCTTTTTCTTTGCCATTGAATAGCTCGTCGCGGAGGAAAATGCCTGTGTTATCGAGGCAGGTATTGGCATCTATGATTTCGCTGGATAGGGTTTCGATAGATGCATCGACAGAGTAGATACAGAAATTGTTGCCATAGAAGCCGTTGTTTTGGTCGCCGGGTCCAAAGAGTTTGAGGATATAATAATCCTTGGCGGTTGGTGGATCGGCGAACCGAATAGTGACAGCATCTTGCTGGTTTCCACTGCCATCGATACGGGCTTGTGGTGTATAGACGATGCTAGATATGGGCACTGCTGCGGGTGCTACGGCACTGGCACTCACAGCGGTGTAAGAAGGAGCGCTGACTTGTACGGTGTACTTTTGACCAGCCTGAATGGTGGTGGTGCCAGAGTAGCCAATGCCGCTATCGAAGGTGAGGTTTTCGGTAAAAACGTCGTTGACCAGTAACTTGACGGTGGCATCTGTAACGAGGAGGGTAGGCGAAAAGCGTTTGTCCTGGATAGAGGCTGTGTGCCCTACATAGACCTGAAATTGCTGATCGGGCTCGGCTAGGCTGCTTACGGTGAGTAAGCGGCTGTAGGGTGGTAGATTGACATCGATAGATTTTTCGCAGGAGGTGAAAAAAATGGATGCTGCCAGTAGCGTGCATATGAGATGTGCGAGGCGATTCATATAAATAATGTGGGGATTAGAATTTGAATTGATAACTCACTGATGGGATGATGGGGAATAGGCTCACCTGCTTGAACTTGCCGCCGTCTTCGTAAATGAAGAAGGGGTTTTTGCGGTTGTAGACATTGTAGGCACCCATGATCCAAGATCTATCGTATCGTTTTTTCTCTTTGGTGAACCTGATACTGACATCGCCGCGATGATAGGCAGGCATGCGGTAGCCGTTGCGGCTGCCATAGATAGTGATGTCTTCGCCGTTCTGGTCTTTGTAGTAGCCAATGGGGAGTGTAATGGCATTGCCAGTGCCATAGAGCCACTCTGCGCTGAGCTCTATGCGGGGCGATACTTTGTAAACACCTGCCACCTTGAAGTCGTGACGGCGGTCGTACTTGTAAGGGAAGGTGCGACCATTGTTGAGGTTGGCAAAGGTGCGGTTGCTCCAAGAAAGTGTGTAGCCCAACATGCCGGTGAATTTGCCTTTCTTTTTCTGAATGAATACTTCGCCACCATAGCTGGTGCCTTTGCCTACTTCTACCTTGTCTTCCCAGCCGGTGGTGCTGTTGAAGAAGCTGGCTCCTTCCTTGTATTCAAGGATGTTTTCCATGGTTTTGTAGTAGCCCTCGAGGCTGAATTCGTAGCCTGCATCGTGTGTGTAAGCAAGGCCAGCTGCTGCCTGATGAGATAACTGCGGCGCTATGCGGTTGGTGGACGGCACCCAGAGATCGGTAGGAAGGCCAACGGAAGAGTTGGTGAGGAGATTTATGTATTGGTTCATCTGAACGAAAGACGCTTTCGCACTCAATTTCTCGGACAGGAGGTAGCGGACTGCGAGGCGGGGCTGAATAGAATTATAAAACTTAGAGCGGACGCTGAAACCAGTGAAATGCACTCCGATATTGGCCTTGAGTAATGGGGTGATTTTTACATCATCTTCGATGTAGGCGTCTATCTCTGTGCCATAGATGCTGCTTTGGCCTATGGTAGTATCTGATTTGGTGCCACCGGTATTGATTTTGGTGGTTTGTGCGCCGGGCGTGTAGGTATGAGCTATAACACTAGCGCCTGCCTTGATGTTGTGGCTAGAAGAAAGATAGTAATCGAAATCGTACTTGGCAGCCATATCGTGAATGCCAGAGGTGTAGCGAAGTAGAAATTCGTCGGTAGAGCCATTGGAGGTGCTATTGCTTTCGGCAGAGACCTGGAACTTGTATTGACTGTAGTAGGTAGTGAGGTTGCCAAAAAGTTTGGGGTTGAATTCGTGGTTCCACCTGCCTACGCCAGTGATGTTGCCCCACTTGATGCCGCCAGCGAAGCGCGAAGAGCTGGTGAGGTCGTTGCTTTTTTCGGAGAAGTAAAACTTATCGTTTCCAAAATAGCCACTGATGTAGAGGTGGTCTTTTTTGCCGAGAGTAAAGTTTGCCTTGCCATTGAGGTCATAAAAAAAGTATCCGCCTTTGCTGTTGCCGGTCATGAGTGGCGCGGCCAACAAATCGATATAGGTGCGTCTGCCAGAAACCATAAAGGAAGATTTACCTTTTTGGATGGGGCCTTCGAGGGTGAGCCTTGAGGCTACTATGCCAATGCCGCCCTCGCCATGTATTTCGTTTTTGTTGCCCTCCTTCATATTGATATCAATGACGGAAGAAAGCCTGCCGCCATAGCGAGCGGGGAAACCACCCTTGATGACCTCGACACTGCGTATGGCGTCGGCATTGAAGACGCTGAAGAAGCCAAAGAGGTGGCTGGCATTGTAAACGGGCACGCCATCGAGCAGGATGAGATTTTGGTCGGGGCTACCACCACGTACGTAAAGACCAGAGGTGCCTTCATTGCCCCCTTGTATGCCGGGGAGCAGCTGAATGGCTTTCATGATGTCGGGTTCGCCCAGAAAGGCAGGAAGGGATTTGATGGTGTTGATGGGGAGGTCGATAGCGCTCATCTGAGTTTTCTGGTGCAGGGCAGCCTTTTGGGAGGTGATGACTACCTCTTCCAGTTCTTTGTTTTCTTCGAGCTCTACATTGAGCGTTAGGTTTTGGGAGCGTGGAATCTTCTTCTGAAAAGAGGAATAGCCAATGTAGGAACCCTTTATCTCTACACTATCGTTGCCAGCGGGAATAGTGATAGAATAAAAACCAAAGGTATTGCCGGCGGTGCCAACCTGGAGGTCGGGGAGGTAAACGACGGCACCTGTAAGTCGTTCTCCGCTTTTTTTATCGCTGATGTAGCCGCTGATAGTTATGTTTTGGGCTAGGGACCAGTGATGAAAAAGAGGCAAGAGGAATAATGTCAAAAATGATTTTTTAAGCATAAAAGGTAGTGTGTGCGTAATAACAGAAAAGAGCGGTAGTTTATTGTATAAGTATGATTATTTATTGCTGAATGTGTAATGTGTTGTGTAAGAGTACATAAGGTGGAGCTAGGATAAACATGCATATGTGGTTTGGTTATGTTTTACTTCCCTTACAAATGCTGTGCCAAAAAAACTACAGGCGATGAGAAATCAGAAAATAGACTTGAAGCAAAAGTTGAGAACCCGCTTTTGCTATCTGTATCTCCGCTCTCCTATTTGTGCACATAGCAGACAAAACTTAGAACCTGACATGGGAATTCTTTCGTAAACTGTATCTGTCCGGGGCAAGGCTGATGGTTAGGAAGTAAGAGTAATAGTGGTGGAAAAAGTAACCTATACATATCCTCAACTGAGAAAAGCGGCTGGAGAAAGTACGGGAATTGCGGCTGTTTTATAATCTTTTAAATTTCTGGTGATGAGCATTGGCACATCGTTATTGATAGCAGTAAAATATTGTATAGCATCTTCAAAATCGGTGAAATCTGAATTCAATGCTAATGAAATTACTTTATCATCAACAGACAAAACGACGACTAAAGTTTTAAGCTGGCTAAGAATTCTTCTGCTTTCTACCCTATTGTATTGCTTAGATAGTAGGTAGTGAAGGTTGCTGAAACTAAGTGAAGAAATATTAATCTTTATTTGTCCTTTATCAGCTAATGTAAACAACTGTGCAGCATGTATATAAAAGGAGTGCCTCTGTAAAAGTAGATCTAGGATTACATCTGTATCAACAAAAATACTGGTCATTATTTATATTTTTCTTGCAGGTGCTGAGTAATGTCTTTCTTGTGATTGAAATTGTGAGGAAGATCTAAAACACCTGACAAGCTTTTTACTAGAGGGGATATTTCGATAGCTGTGCTATGCGTATCTTTTTGTGTAACCTCAGACAAGTAATTTTCTATCAATTGGGATAGTGATGTATTGTTCTTTTTTGCAAATTCTTTTGCTTTTTTTATTATGTCGTCGTCTATAGACAGTGTGAACCTGACATCCATAACTTGATTTTTTGTATAAAGTTACTGAAAATGAAAAAGGATTTTGGTCAAAGTTATATCTTTTCGAGAGGGGAAAATTAATGTTCACGGCTATGCTGAATACGTTGAGAGAACAGGGATTATTGGCTGTATCTGTTATGGCTAGGCTGATGTAAAGTACAAAGGTGTCTGTTAACGAATGTAGGTTGCATCATTTGCTGCTATAAGCTAGGGGGATGCTGGCGGTGTGGGGGGCGAGTGGGAGATGCGGCGACTAGGGGAAACCGTAAAACTGAATATTTGTAAATTGCACACATGCCCTCTAAAAAAATACCTGTAACATTAATTCTGGCTATTGCGCTTACTGCCTGTAATGAAACGCAAAAGACTACTGGTTCAACCCAAAACAGCGATAGCGTGGGCATGAAAGTGAGCGATCAAAAAATGCCTGCAACTCCACCTAAAGAGATAGTGCTGACCAGTGGAGGACAAACACCGAGATGGCTGGCAGAAGTGGTAATGAAGTATATAAGGGGTACAGATAATGAATTGATAAGATCAGAAGGTGCAGACAGCGAAAGTTGGATTATAGATAAAGTAGAAATAAATGATACCGGAAAGTATATATTCATACAGATAGGGCATAGCGTTGCAGAAGAAGATGGACGCAATAAACGGTTTGTAACCGACCAATGGATAGGAGTAGATTCGGCGACACGCATTATTTATGAATACGACCTGGCTAGGGACACTACCATTGTTTGGAATAAAAAAGGACAATAAAAAATTCTGTTCTTACTGGTGTTCCGAAAGAACCTAAGAAGAAGTAATACAACCCCGTCTTTGACAATATTTGCCTTGATACAACTAAATAATGAGGAGCGATAAAGAGGGCGAAGAAAGAGAGAAAGATGAGAGCGGAGAACAGCCATCGTTCCTTGCTCTCCCTTTCTAATTTTCGGTGCCCCGAACAGACAAAACTTCGAACCAAATAAGGGATTTATTTTATAAGATTTATCGGTTGAAATAAGCATTGTTGCGATGACTTTATGTATCAGTCGTAATTTCATCCCAATCGTCCTCGTAACAGGTAATCCAGTTTATAGCATAATGCCGCTCATAAATTACTCCAGCATTCATTCCGTTAGGTATATCTTGTCCCTTAAAATCACTATCCCTTACAGCCCAGTGAAGCCGATAAATAAAATCTGACATATCTAATATCTCACTTGATTCCCTTATATGAGCTGTATAAATGACTTCATTAGTCGGTTCAAAAAACGAAGGTTGTAGGTTTAATATGTCTGCAACATTACATTCCTCTGTTGGCAATTGAAGAATATCAACTTTCTTAATTGCCCATAATAGGGTCCAAACAGCTTCAGATCGCCATGAGAGGTTTATTTTGTCTTTTGTTGTAAGTTTTTCTTTTGCCAATAGCGATTTCTCTTCGCCTGATAAAAAATCCCATAAAGATTCATTTTTCAAAAACTCAATAATTTCCTGCTTTGCTACTTCATCGTCGGCAATAATATTTAAATAAGTTAGAATGAGAATCCGTTTTGCTATGTCACTTGCTTTCCTAATGTGTATTTCGCTTTCATCCTCAATGAGTGGTAAAGACGGATTAATTGGGATGTTCAATTCCCTCAATATTTTTTCAGTACGATTTGCTCGTTCTTGCTGTGTCATAAATAGCTATTTACCTTGCACAATGTATAGAATAAATGCAGTAGCAGATTGAGAGTTCGAACTTCCTGTTTGGGTAAAAAGCAAAACCCTCGACCAGCGCAGGTTTTAAACTTTGTACCTTAACAGACAAAACTTCGAACCAGATAAGAGATTTTTTCTATAAAATTTACCCCTTAAAGAAATTATTTTAGATACGGTTTTGTACAAAATCCATTAGCTATTTTCCCACAGTTCTTTGAAATCTGGATTGTCGGCTAAAAAATTCTTGAAACATTGTTGCGTTGACTTATTGTATTCATTGACATCATCATACAGTTTCCGAGATAATTCTGGCATTTTTTCTAAAATGCTTTCCCTACCATTAAATTCCAAATGCTCCAAAATACTAACGGCAATAATATTCTTGAGTTCATCATCAGCTTCAGTCAACGAGCTTTCTATTAAATTGAAAATATTAACGAATGATAGAGCATCTGACACTTCAATTGCCTCGTTTAGAATGTTTGCGATAATTCCAGCCTGCATATATAGGAGGTCATCATCAGCTTCTTCCTCCATCATTACTTTATATTCAGGAAAAGTAATCTTAAATTTTTCTATAAAATTGACTGGTGTCATACGGTGATTACAAATATACGCTTTACATAGATAGTTCGAACTTCCCGTGAAGTTAAAAAGCAAAACCTGCGACCAGCGCAGGTTTTAAACATTGTGCCCCTAACGGACAAAACTTCGAACCACGTAAGTGATTTTTTCATGAGATTTATCGTTTCAAGCAAACATTAATGTAGCTTTATACATAAATACTTCTCTATTCATGACGCGATTTGCCGCTGCAATGTTGTTACTTGTCATAAATATTTCATGTTATGGGCAGAGCAATAAAAAAGCTATACCAGTTATAAATCCATACAGAGGCAAGCCGTTTAAGCCAGGTGATATAATAACACTAAATCTTCAGGTTCCTGTTGGGAAAATCGCTATCGGCCTTACGCTAAAATATACATTACTTGACGATCCGGACGGCATGTATTATGATTTTGGACACCGGTATAAGGCTCAAGTTAACCGGGCGGTATTAACATCGAATAATAAAAATGTAATTCCACAAGAATTAATAGATTGCTTTACCGACATTACAATAGAACTAACTGAGGCCGAGATCAGGAAGGATACAATCAAAGCGACGTCAATGTACTACTGGTTTACAGTACAAGATTTTAATCTCGATGGGAAACCTGACTTTGCTTTTATAGGCGATTTAGGTTATCACTCTTCGCCTGTTAACTATTTTGTATGGGTGAATATAAATGGCACTTTAGTGTATTGGCATCATTTATCAGGAGTCGTTTCACGTGTTAGAGACAGTATAAAACGAATTATAACTATAGATTCATTGCAAAACGGAAGTCTGACAACAAAAAGCTATAAG
>CAMDNC010000149.1 GCA_945902755.1 Flavipsychrobacter stenotrophus | reverse complement strand
GGAGAGCTAAGAGCGCTGTTTGTAAAAGAGTAATGAGAACACAAAGTTTAAAAAACACTAGAGAATGTTGAGAGATCGTACAAATGCTCCTGCAATACATGATGCAGTGGAGTTTGATTATAAGTTGCCAGGAATAAATAAAGAAACACTTGATAACGGCTTGCCTCTTTATTGGCTCAATGCCGGGGTGCAAGATGTGGTGCAAATAGACTGGATTTTCCCGGCAGGGTTATGGTACGAACAAAAACCTTCTGTGGCACATGCTGTTGCCGGTCTTTTAAAAAGCGGCACATCTAGATACACCTCTGTGCAAATACACGAGGCTTTGGAGTATTATGGCGCCCAATTAAAAATAGCAGCAGGAAATGATTATGCGACAGTGACGCTATATACCCTCAACAAACATTTGCCTTCTTTATTGCCAATGGTGTATGAATTGCTCACAGACAGCACCCTTCCAGAGCACGAAATAGCAATACACAAACGTAATGCGATAGATAAACTATTGGTAAATCTGAGACAATGTGAGTTTGTAGCCAACCAGCAAATAGATGCACTACTCTTTGGCGAGGAACACCCCTATGGAAGATATACCCGCAAAGAAAAAATAGAGGCTCTTACCCGAGAAGATCTATTGACGTTCTATAGTAGCAATTACAACCTTGCCAACGTACGGATGTTTATGGGAGGCAAGGCTGGTACTGATGAGGTAAAGTGCATGAATGATGTTTTTGGTAAGGCCGAGATAACTGCATCGACGGTAATTGTGCCAGAGTTTGAGTTAGCTACATCTGCAGAGCGAGTGCACAGAATAAATAATGATGCTAAGGGTGTGCAAGGAGCTATAAGGGTAGGGAGACTTTTTCCAAATAGACATCATCCTGATTACTCCCCGATGGTTGTGGTAAATACTCTTTTTGGTGGCTATTTCGGCTCGAGGCTGATGAGCAACATAAGAGAAGACAAGGGGTACACCTATGGCATATATAGCTCTGTTACTCCTGAAGTGAGCGGAGGATCTATGGTGATACATACAGAAAGTGGCACAGAAGTGGTAGAGGACGCTATAAAAGAAATATACCACGAAATGGAAACCCTTTGCAATGAGGAAGTTTCAGAAGAAGAACTGCTACTTGTTAAAAATTACTTGTTAGGGGGGTTGTTGGGCGACCTCGATGGTCCATTCTCAATTTTGCAGAGATGGAGATCGTTAATACTAAATGGTTTTGACGAGAACTACTTCAATAACAATGTACAGATATACAAAAGCATCACGCCTGCTGAGATACAAGTTTTGGCTAGAAAGTATTATAACCGAGCTGAGTTTATTGAGGTTGTTGTGATTTAAAGTTGTTGGAATTAGTTATTAGTACAAAAGTCTCTTTATCGTTTGATAAAGAGACTTTTGTACTGAAAGGAAGCAATTATTTGTACCTTCCGAATACGCCATAAACCAAGAAAATGGATAACAAAACGATACCAGCGATAGCGACCCACAAGAACGAGATCACCTTCTTATAATTACTATTGGCCGCTTTTATGCTTGTAAGTTCGTTGATATTGTTGAGGATGTTTTCCATGCGAGAGAAAGCAGTTTCGCCTTTAATTACATAGTCGTACGCACCATGTTTCATGCTTTCGATAGCCACTTCAAGTTTATCTTGCCCAGAGAGCATAATTACTTGAGAATTAGGTTTCAACTGCTTCATTTTTTTGAGAACCTCTACACCATTTTGAGCATCAGGCAAATGTGAGTTGAGGTGAAAATCAAGCACAATAACCTCGGGATTCAGGTGCATGTCTTGGAGCGCACTTTCGCCACTTTCATATGTTTTTATCTGATACTGAAAGCGTTCTGAAATGTAATCCTTCAGCATTTCGTTTTGTATTGGTTCATCATCTACCAAGAAGATGTACCCTTTACTTTGTTCTGTTGCCATATTTGGATGTTCAATTATTTAGAAAAGTAATTTGATTTTCCTTAAGTTCAAAATTATGAAGCGAATAAAATTTTATTTGTAGTAAAAATGCGGAATAATTTTTGTTTAGCCATTGTTTTTCAATTCATTGAAAGCTTTGGTACACAATAAATTTAGGTTTCTGATAAGAACAGGTAATGTTCCGAAATGGGCAGCTTCACCTGCACTTTGCTCTATCATAAATATTTTGCTAACTTCTTCTTTTACACCCATGTAAGACAACTGAGGCTTGAGAGAGTGTGCTGCTATCTTTATAGTAGGGTAATCTTTAATTGCTAGTGCCTTGTCTATATTGTCGAGCAGTTTTGGCGCGTTGTCTAAAAACATGCTAATGTATTTTTTCATTTTTTCTTCATTTCCGTTAGTAAGTTGCCTGAGAAACTGCATATCTGTTACTTTATCTGGCAAAGTGGGAGGTATTTCTTGTTTCACAGTATTATCTGAGTTGTTTTTCGTATCAACAAATGTGGGTGTATTTCCCATAACTGCATCCATTTTAAGTAGCAATTCGTCTTCATGAAACGGTTTAGAGATGAAAGCATTCATACCTGCTGCGAAATACTGATTTACGTCTTCTTGCAACACGTTAGCAGTCATTGCGATTATTTTTGTGTGGCGGTAAGGTTCTGGTAATTGATTTCTGATGGCTATGGTAGCAGCTAGTCCGTCCATTATTGGCATTTGAATGTCCATAAGTATGACATCGTATAGGGTTTTACTAACACTTTCAACTGCTTCTTGTCCGTTGATTGCTACATCAAGTTTAATACCTGGAATAGACTCCTTTAGTGTATCTTCTGCAACCATTCTGTTGAATTCATTATCCTCAACTAGGAGTACCTTCATGTTGCCTAATCTACGCATGGATACTGCATCTAGTACTTTTTTTTGAGGCTGTTCATCTTGTGATACAGCCTCTGTGAATGGTACTGTGGCGGTAAATGTTGTGCCCTTACCTAATGTGCTGTTAACAGATATTTCGCCACCCATTAGGCCCACTAACTGTCGGCATATGGTAAGCCCCAAACCCGTTCCTCCAAACTTGCGTGTTGTATCAGCACCAGCCTGAGTGAAACTGTCGAAGATACTATCCAAATGCTCACGAGCAATGCCTATACCTGTATCAATCACATCAAATTTGACCCAAAGTTTGTCCCCTTCTTTTTTGGTGAGAGTTGCGCTAACCTCTATCTGTCCTTTTTCTGTAAATTTAACGGCATTACCAGCAAGATTTATGAGTATTTGATTTAGTCTTGTGGGGTCACCGGTAAGGCGTTTTGGTATGGATTTGTCTATTTCTATTTTTAGAGCTAGATTTTTTTCCTCTGCTTTCAGCATCAGCATATCTCTAACACTATTGAGTACTTCTTTTGGAGAAAAATCGATGTGCTCTATTACAATTTTACCTGCCTCAATTTTAGAAAGGTCTAAAATATCATTAATTATAACTAATAGGTTGTCGGCAGATAGCTGTATGGCATTTAGGTATCGAAGCTGATCAGGACGCGGGTCTTTTCCTAATAGTAGTCTTGCCATACCTATGATGGCATTCATAGGGGTGCGTATCTCATGGCTCATATTAGCCATAAACTGGTGCTTGAGTTGAGCTGTACGTATGGCTACTTCTTTTTCTTTTTTAGCCAGTTCTATTTGCTGACGCACCTGTAGGTTGCGAAGTTCATTAATAATTTTCTGTTTGAAAATCTCTTCTTTTAGTTGCTCGAAAGACTTTAGATGATGAAAAGCCTTGGGAATATCGTCAGTTTTATCGTACAAGACGGACAACATTTCGTGAATGCTCATGAGATCGTGTCGACGGGAGTATTCCTCAGCCAGACTGAAAGCCGATTGTAATGACTGATGTGCTTGGCGAAAGTTGCCATCGTCCATGTATAGCCTACCAAGATAGAAATGTGAGATAATTTGCACTTCTATATTGCCTAGTAACTGTGCTTTGCGTAGGGCATCAGTAAGATGGGTACTGGCATTACCAAAATCACCCATTTTATAATAAACCTTTCCTAGACCACTTTCAGCCATTACGTAAGCTGCTGTTTCAGAATCGGAATGTTTTAGATTTTCTTGAAAATAGTATAGCGCATCCGCAAATTGTTCTTTTTTGAAATATATATTACCCAGTGTATTATGAATATTTATTAAGCTCGTTCGATTGTGAGCTCGTTCGAAAATAGGAAGACATTTTAGTGCATATTCTAGTGCACTATCGTAATCGTTGAGGTCGTACAAGAGGTTTGAAATACTTGTAAGTATTAACGATTGTGCGAACTCATCTCCCGTTTCTTCGTTTATTATCAGTGCTTTTTCAAAATGAGTAAGCGCCTTTGCTAGGTCGCCCATATCTCTGTAGATATTACCAAAATTGTGAAGCACACGAGCCTCCAAGCTATTATCTTTTATACGTTCTGCAATAGACAGAGCCTCTCGTAGTGTATCTTGACCAGCATCATATTCTCCCATTAACCAGTAGCAGGAACCTTTCAGATTGAGTCCTCTCCCTATACCTCTTGTGTATGCAACCTTTCGAGAGCGCAGCATTATTTCTTCAGCCATTGACATAGCTAGTTCTACGTCTATGGTACGAACTTCTACACCTATGTCTACTAGCGTATCAATTCTGCCTTTTTCGTCAGTTTGTTCCGCCAGTTGTGCCTGCAATTCTTTGTACCTCGGCGTGTCTATCATTAGGTGTGAGTTATGTGTTAAAGACTACTATAGCAGCAATAATGGTATAATGAGGATAAAAATAAAAAAATTACACATTATTCCTGACTTTTTTAGTTTGTCTACAAAGCTAAAGAAACCATATTGTGTATAGCTGATAAAAGTCATCGCAAGCCATTACTTTTGTAACCTAGCACTTAATAAACAAACACAAATTATATTTTTTTATTTTTTAAAGTTGTTAGGATGATAAAAGAGCTATTAGCAGATGAAAAAACTCTATTGCTGGGAACACTTAAAAGCCGCTTTCTGAAAAATATGCATCGCCATAAAAATATAGATTGGGCTGGGGTGTTAGCAAGGTTGGAATCATCGCCGAATAAATTGTGGTCACTTCAACAAATGGAAATTACTGGTGGAGAACCTGATATCGTAGGCATAGATGCTGCTAGCGGTGCGTACTTGTTTTATGATTGTTCGGCAGAGAGCCCCAAAGGGCGAAGGAGTACCTGCTATGACCCACAAGCGCTACATGAGCGAAAAGAAAACAAACCTGCAAATAGCGCATTGGGCATGGCCGAGGAAATGGGAATAAACATACTCAATGAGGAGCAATATCGTATGTTGCATTTATTTGATGTTATCGATGCGAAAACATCGAGCTGGATTGAAACGCCTGATAAAATAAGAAAATTGGGAGGAGCATTATTTGCTGACTATCGTTATGCTACTGTTTTCGTTTATCACAATGGTGCCCAATCTTATTACGCAGCGAGAGGGTTTAGGGGAGAGTTGAGGGTATAGTCTTTTCATAAAACAAAATTCTTTAATTTTTTTAACGAGGGAGCTTTGGACGTAATTATACTTTTTATTTTTTGTTTGTACTATTTTTATAATTAAGCCGTTAAATAGACCCACAACACTGTTTTTTTTAAATACGTAGTGTTGTATGCTTTGTCACGGAATTGCAACGGAATTTTTTAACTTTGTATTTAGGGCATTTATACTGATGGCTATAATAATTAAAAATGGGCTTGTTTAGAAAATCTTTTGTATTTCTCTGTATTACCGTATTAGTGTTGTTTTTTGTTTCTGGTACCAACTCTTGCGTACATCAGCCATATGCAGTTCCTGATAGCCTTATAACGCCAGATACTTCTATTTGTTTTGAACGTGACATACTTCCTGTGTTTCAGTCGAACTGTGCTATGAGTGGCTGCCACAATGCTGGATCTGCCGAAGATGGATATGTATTTGACAACTATGCTAATATTGTAAGGAAGGGAATTGTACCCGGTAATGCGGCAGGTAGTAAAATTTGGAAATCAATCGCTTTGGAAACTGGAGACGATCGTATGCCTCGTAATGCAGCGCCGCTACCAGCAACAACACAGGACCTGATAAAGCGCTGGATAAATGCTGGTGCAAAAAATGGCGGAAGCTGTAGTGACGCCTGCGACACTAATACCTTTGCCTACAGCACCACCATCGCACCAATGATGCAAACTTACTGCATTGGATGCCACAGTTCTTCGTCGGCAAATGGCAGTCTTACGGATCATGCAAGCGTTAAAAATTCGGCGGTTAATGGTAATCTTATTAATTGTGTTTCACACATTTCAGGATATAGTGCAATGCCGCAAGGAGGTAGCAAATTGTCTGATTGTAAAATAACACAGATAAACAAATGGGTAGCTGCTGGTGCGCAGAATAATTAATTTATCTAGAGATAAGTTCGGATACTGTTCAAGTAAGTAAACGTTTGGGAGACAGAATATAAATAAAAAGTCGCTACTAGAGCGACTTTTTATTTGAGTGCGGCCAAGTTGTCAAAGTTCGAACTATTTTATGGAGGATTTGAAGGCGATTGAGAACTTTCTGCGCTATTGAAGTAGTTGCATTTGCACACTGTCAAATTTGGTAATTCCATCCACTGGGATAATGACCGGTGCATAACCTTTTTTAGTAAAAATAACTTTTGCATCTCCCGCCCCCATGCCGATCAAGCCACTTGAAATTGAAAAGTTTCCAGCTATATCGGTAAATGCTAACTGATATTTATCTCTGTTTAATTCATAAGGCACAGGTGGTTTACATTTCCATATTGTATCGCTGTTATCCAGTACTAAAATGACTTGTACGCGAGCTATACTCCGCTTTGTTGTAATATCAAATACATGTCCGCTTAAGTCATAGGCCCCTTCACAAGACAGAAGGGTGCAAAATAAAAATAGAATAAGATGAAGTCGTAGGATGCGCAAGTGTAAATTTATATAAAGCCTAAGGAAAATGAAAAAAGAGAGCGACATGCTCTCCTTTTTTCATTTGAGTGCGGGTGGAGGGACTCGAACCCCCAAGCCTCGCAGCACTAGATCCTAAGTCTAGCGTGTCTACCAATTTCACCACACCCGCTATTGGGACTGCAAAGGTATATAATTGGAATTAAAAAACCACAAGCTTTTTTTACTTTGATTTTAATATTTTACAATTAATTAACCGAGAGCTCTTATTAAAATAATAAACCTGTTTATAACAACCTTTACTTTGTGAATAACGTGTTGCCCTTGCCTTAATAAAACAAGCAATTTTCTAGTATTCGACATGCTGGTACTTATTATTTTAGACTTTTTAGTTTTTTGCTTTAGTAATCCACAGTTTGCTACGATAATGAACAGGGTCTATTTACCCACATAATTATCTTCATCAATTCACAACCTTGTTTCGATTCAGCTACATTGTTTAGCTATTTTGTGTTGATAACTATCTGATAATTTGTTAGTAAACTGAGTAAACGATAAAAGCAATAGCAGTCGTACTTTTTATTCCACCAATTCACACTCGTAATAGTAATAGTCAAAGATTTTAAAAAAATTGATTTACTATTATTAGGAATGTGGATAGCTTGTTTATTGTGGTATGATTTTTGAGTTATAACTTTGTTCTGCCTGTATGTATTCATTGTGAAGGTTATTTGATTATACTAATAGAAAAATATAGAGATGGAGTTAGCTGAAGTTGTTTTGGAAAAAGGTTTTTTGGATTACGATGTTGATCCTAGTATGGATATTTTTGTAGCAATTGAAAAACTGAAGAAGGAAAAGAATGCTGTTATACTGGCTCATTATTACCAAGATTCTGATATTCAGGATATAGCAGACTATATTGGTGATAGTTTAGGACTTGCTAGGAAAGCTGCCCAAACTGATGCCGATATCATTGTTTTTGCTGGTGTTCACTTTATGGCTGAAACAGCAAAGATTCTTAATCCTGTAAAGAAAGTATTGATACCTGATTTAAACGCAGGTTGTTCACTTAGTGATAGCTGTCCTCCGCTACTGTTTAAAAGTTTTAAAGATAGACATCCGGATCATTTGGTTATTTCGTATATCAATTGCTCTGCTGGTATAAAAGCTTTAAGTGATATTATTTGTACTTCATCTAATGCGCGTGCTATTGTAGATAGCTTGCCAGAAGGACAGCAAATTATATTTGCTCCGGATAAAAACCTTGGGGCTTATATCAACAAGGTTAGTGGTAGGAAAATGGTACTATGGAATGGTGCATGTATGGTGCATGAGATTTTTTCTTTAGAAAAAATATCGAAGCTTAAAGCTCGACATTCTACTGCTAAATTGATAGCACATCCTGAGTGTGAAGAAGCTATATTAGGCATTGCTGATTTTATTGGTTCTACGACAGAATTGTTGAAATACACGCAAAGTGCGAAAGTTGATACCTTTATAGTAGCTACTGAATCAGGTATTTTGCATAAAATGATTGAACTATCTCCTAATAAAACCTTTATCGCCGCTCCACCAGATAATGCTTGTGCGTGTAATGAATGCCCTCA
>CAMDNC010000148.1 GCA_945902755.1 Flavipsychrobacter stenotrophus | reverse complement strand
TTTTGTAAAGTTGTTGCAATTCTAATTAAAGATTGTCCAGCAGTCTGTTTTTCATCTTTAATTTCTTCCATATATATAGAATAAAAAGTGTTAACATTATCAAGTATTGTAATTTCGTTTCCTGTTGCCCAAACATCTTCACCACCATTAATTAACAAACAACTTTTGAATCTATCAGGTACACCAAAATCAGGGTAAACCCTTCCAGCAGAAGCAGAATAATAAGCAAATGTTGGGGATATTTCTTCAATGTTTTTTACTAAAGACCAATCTTCGTGAAAACCATAATTGTAAGGTGAAGTAGGTTTTTGAATTTTTTTCTGAATATAAAAATATTCATTTGGATTTGTGTTGGGAATTCCAAAAGCAATATTATCAAAACTTTTGTAATAAGTTGGCATTGTTTGGTTAGGGTTAGTTGTTGAAAAAACATTATAGATAAAAGATTCTGGTATAGCTGGTGAAGCGTTTACAATTTCTTGAGTATAGTCATTAACTGAAAAATTTTGTTGCGGAGGTTTTTGATAGTTTTCAAAATTCACTTTAAATTGTGTAACTCTTTTTAATTCATCAGCAATATTAAATATTGAACATATTGGTTTACTTTGAAAAGAAACAATAATATCAGATTCAAAACCACCTTTTAAAATTGCATCATATGCTAAAGGAACTTTACCATTTGCAAGATTAGGTCTATTAGAACCAGAATTATGGGTATAAGTATTTGTTAAAAGAGTTTTACCAATCCACAAAACATTTCTAATCGTAATTGTTGTTTTTCCTGATGCGTCTGTTGTCGATGTAATTTTTGTTCTATCTGTTTTTTGTGCAACATAAGAAACAGGCAAAGATAATGGTGTAGTTAAAGAATTAGGTTGTTGGATATATCCTCTGCAAACATCTTCGTAATAAGTAACTGGCAATCCAGATGAGTAATCGTTAAAAGAACCATTTGTATAAAATCCTGTTTCAACCTGATTAGAATAATCAATATATGTTGTTGGTGTTGCATTAATAAATTCATTTTCTTGGATCAATGTTTGATTAAATACAGCGTGTTTATAAATGTTAAATTGTTCAGGAACAGGTACAACATTATTATCCCATCTATTAGAAAAATAAGTGCAATTTTGACCACCATCATAAACTAAAGATTTTTTTAAATTCCAAATACTTTCTAAACCTGTAGCAAAAAAATCTTTTCTTCCAACAATTGAAATTGTTCCGTTGAATGTTCCATCTTTATTGAGTTGAAACTTATCTAAAACATAACCACCTTTGTAAATGTTATCTGTTGAATTCATTTCTTTGAGTTGAACTGTTTTTGCTGGAAGTGTTTTAGTTGCGGGGAATACATCTGATAAACAATCTTGCCAAGTTTGAAAATCAGGAATAATAAATTTATCTGTAATTCCAAAAACTGAATTTGTTTTAGTATAATTTGCATATGTGTACGAAAAAGAATAATCATCAACTGATTTAAAATAAACAGGGGTTATTAATTTAACAATATTATTGGCACAACCAGCATCAGATTTAAAACCTAAATGAGAAAATTCATGTGTGTTAATATATGATAAGTATGTTTGATAATCTCCAATATCAACCGTAGTAGGGTAAGGTTTTTCTGTCGTGTAGTTTGTTACATTATAATTTGTATTTGCTGCTATATTTTGCAACTGTGTTCCATTGCATGGGCTTGAACCACCTGAAGAAATCCAGTTAATATAATCCATTCGTTTTCCAAAACCATCAAGCCAAAAAGAATCCTTGTCTTTAAAATTTGATAAATCAAAAATATCTATATGTGATGTTCCCAAAACAAAAAAAGGGGAAATAAAATATCCATATGATTGCCCAATAAGCCTAGATAAATTTGGTGTAATACCATTGTTCAATATTGATTGAGTGCTAAAACTATATTTTGTTGAAAATTCAAATTGAAAATCTTTTACAATGAATGCAATATTTTTTGAAAGATATGCTGTGTTTATAAAATAACCTCCAAAACCTATACCCCACTTGTAATAATCTGATTGTATTGGAACAATATTTTCATCAAAATAATACAGATAATCAGCGTTGTAAAATGTTTTATCAAAAGCAGTATTGTTATAAGAAAAACCAAAAAATGTATTTGCTATGTAAGAACCAAATTGATTGTCAAAATAAATATTACTGTTTGAATAAGAATAAACATTATTAATATAATAAGATTGTTCTGCTACTGGTGTTTGTTGAATTCCATTTGATTGCAAACCTAGATTAAATTCTGTGTTATAAGTTATAGAAACATTTGCAAATTCTGATGCGTAAGGTTTTTGTGTTTTTGTTGGAACACCATTTACAGCTATAGGAGAAGGCCAAGTGTTTCCTTGAATAAAATAATTACTATAAACACTATTAGGTTTTAATGTGGTTATTCCATTACATTTTAAAAAAGGATAGTACACTAAAGAATCTGCAAACTTAAGATTGGTTACATTTGTTCCATCTGAAAAAGTATCTGTAGTTTGATAAGGTGTTAATACATATTCAAAACTTCCTGTTGGAATCATGTAATCAGAAAATTCTAAAACTGTGTTACCAATAGATTGTTGATTAATTAATGGGTCTGCTGCTTTAAAATTAGTTAATGTTAGAGTTGCATCTTCATTTTTTTCAATGCAATACCCGCAAGTGCAGCAAGCAACCATTCCTTGAGAATCAAATACTGTGTTTCTGTGGATTATGTTTTCTTGAATATTATTGGTTGGTCTGTATGCCATTTCTATGCTCCTGGTAAATCATACCAACCTTTAACACCTGATCCATTAGTTCCATAATATTTATTTGCACCTGGAGTCAGAGCATCATTAACAAGTTTGAATTGTATAGTTGAATTTAATGAATTTTGTTTAGGTATAACTGAAGAATCATTTGGTGTAGTAAATCCAACAGTTGTAAATATCAAACCAGCACCATTTGAAGTAACTATTTTTCCAGATGTCCCAGAATAAGAATTAGGACAATCTTGGAGGTTTATGAATGACATCGGAGGAACAGTAACTGAAGCTGGATTTGTTGAAGTAAATTTCAAACCTGTTGCAGTTGGATTGACAGCTACATAATAATTTGCAACACCAGCATATGAATCAGGAGTATCGGTTAAAGTAAGAAAACTTTTTCGTGTATCTTCTGCAATCTGTAATGTTTCAGAAGGGTAAATAGTTGCATAGGTATTTGCAAGAACACCGTTAACACAAGTAACATCAGTAACAACCGTTATTCCTGATGGCCCTGCAACCAAAGAATTTAACAGCGTTACTCTTGGCCTTGGATCAGAATTAATGGGGTCGTTTGGATATGGATTATAAGAAGTTCCAACATAGTATCCAACATATTTTCTTCCAGCAACCAACTCTCCACCATTAATATCTTTAGCCCAAAATGTACCCATATTTGCAGAAGATTGTGAAAGAGTATCAAAACCCAATGCAGGGTAATAGCCGTTAATAATACCTGTTTCATCGATTTCTACAAAGCATTTTGAAGAAGGGTCAAGGCTTCTCAGGAATTCGTATATATCTCTTCCGTCAGTTGAATCTGTACCACGATATCTAGAAACATAAACTAAACCTTGACCTGATACACCTACATTGCCAGCAAAGTTTCCTTGATTAGTTGGTTCGTCAATATCGTAAGGCATTGCATAAAGTTTAGGACAAGTTTCCCTAGTATCGAAATCAGCAAACAAACCACCAATAACTTCTTCAAAATCTGTACCGTTCCAAGATACTTCATAGAAATCGTAATACCTGTAATAACCTGTAATTTCTACTTCATCACCATAAGGTATTTTATTATTAACTCTAAAATAAAGAAATGGTGTTAAACCTTCATTTGAAATTGTGATAGAACCTGTAGCAGCATCAAAGCCAACATTACTTCCGCTTCCCTGTACAGGTTGTATTCGCATGATTTTTGCCTTAAATAAAAATAGAACACTAATAGTCTAGTGTTCTATTATAACTTAAAATAACCCCATTTATTAACCCTTAATTAGCAAAGCCATACATTGGATTACTTGAGGGTATTGCATGAAATTACTAGATTCAGTAGATAAAACAGATTTTGCTAATTCAATTTCTGGAACAGGAATTCCCCTGATACCAGTCATTACATAATCAGCAAAAGCATTTACCGCTTCATCTTTAGTTGCTTCACCCTTGATAAATCTTGCAAAAATATCTAGGGAAGGATGTGCAACAGGCATTCCCGGTTGACCACCCATCATTTGAGGATTCATAAAAACACCCTTTCTATTAAGAACACGAACGAACAAAACGGGATTTAATTTTCCCGAACCTACTACGATTATTAGATTGAACTTTTATTTCAACCTTCTTTTCAATTTTCTTCTCAACCGTTACAGCAGAGCATTGACCACCAGAACAACTACCACCACGAACAGGTAAATCAATTGCAAAACCAACTGCCAAAATTAATGAAAACATTGCTGAATCCTTTCAAAAAAGTTACAAATTCCAGTCAATAATTCTTGCTGGATACCCTTCAAAATTTGAAAAAGAAAACACTTCTTCTTTGCAAATTCGATCCATATCAGATTCTTTAATCCAATATGATCCCTTTGGTTCTCCAAAATTACCGGGTGATGTTCCATGAGAATTACCCCAAGAATTTTGGATTAGGAATATTAGACCAAATTCAGGATGTGTAGTAAATCCCAAACATGATTGTTGATGTCCCCAAGATTGATTTCTTGAAGCTAATTGGATTGATGGTGTTCCAGATGGTTTAACTTTTAAATCACTAAATCCAAACCAACTAGAAGCGATTGTAACAGGATATCCATTTGCTAAAGCTTGTTTTACTTGTGAAGCGTTTACAAGTTTGCTTGTAGATTTTATCTTAAAGTTATTAGCTTTTTCTTTTAAATTCATTGGGGGTTTATCCCCATTTGACCAAGCCATTTCAGCAGCAGCACCAAATGTGAAAGAACCATCAGATTCTTTAATTGGTTGAGGGTAACTAGTATCTAGGGGAGGACAACCATCTTCATTTAATGATTCTGCCATTGATGAACCAAAAGAACCTTCACCACTACCACGAAGACCGCCACGAGATCGAGATTGACCATAGTTATATAAAATGAATGGAATTCTAAATTCTTCGTAAGTTTGCCCTAGTGTTACGATTTCAACAGCTTGCAAAGTTGCAAGCATTGCCAAAGCACCTTGAGCCACACAAGAACCAGTTTTTTGATTCCAAGGGAAAAAATCATAGCCACAAGCCTTATTAACTACCTTATATAATAGAGCTTCTTTAACTTCAACATCTTCCCCTGAAATCATAAATGGAACTAATGTTGCATTAAACTTATCTTGGAGTTCTTGAGGTTGGGATTCAATCGGCAACCAACCAAACTTGTTTGCAATTTCTACAGGTTTTTTAAAACCTCCAAACGGTTCATCCATTATTTTAACTCCTTTGCAATTTGGGAAAATGTTGCTGTCAACAAATCTTTTACATCTTGCGTTAATTTTAATTCAGCATCTTTAGGAAGTTTTTCATTTAATCTTTTACCTATAACACTTCTTAAATTAGATAATTCTTCAGGTTTAAATTTGTCATCAATTGTTTTTTTAGCTGTTTTAAAAACACTTCCCAAAGTTTCATATTCAGGTTTTTGGATATCTGTAGACAATTGTGCATAAAACATAGACAACCATTTTACAGAATCTTTATTTTCTTTTGATGCTGCTTTTGTAATGTCTGATTCTGTTGGATTAACTGGAATAGGTTCAGGATTTTCACCAATTAAAACTGTTGTAAATGCTGGATCAGAAGGCCCAAATTCATTTCCAGCATATGCAAAAACTCTGTAAGCACCTTCAGATTGAGCCGTAACAATCAAAGTTTTAGAATCTTTTAGAAGATCAACAGGGAAAATATTTAAACCTTTATCAACCGAAACCCACTTAACAGATTTAGATTCTGTCTTTGCAGGGATCGTTATAAATGCCCCTATTTGCCCTGTAACTTTTGCGGGTAAGTCTACTGTTGGAATTTGCAGAAACACTAATAAAACGATGTTTAACATGGTCTATTCCTTATTCTTTCAGACATTGTTTTGCAATCTGTTCGACACCACTTATTAAAAGATCGCCAATTTTTTAAATGACCAAAAAGAAAATGACATTCTCGGCAAAGCGTTATCAAATTAGATTCATCATATTCTAAATTTTCATTTACTGAAAAAGGTATTACATGATGAATCTGTAAAACTTTGGGATCGACTTCTAAACAAGCTGCACAAGTTGGATACTTTTCTAAATACTTATTTCTTACTTTGTGCCAATCCGATCCCCTATTACAAAAAAATCGAAATCAAAAGCTTCAAACCTATCTTTAAAATATTTGCCCAAGGAAGTTTAGTAACTTCAGGAGAATCTTTCATTGTGATTGCTTGCTCTAAAATTGCTGCAAAATCTTCAAGATTTAAATCTTGTACTTCACCAATAATCGTTTTATCTTCCGGTATAGTCTGATTAGCTGCATAGCCAACGATATTCCAAATAGCTTCCGCAAATTCTTTATTAGATGGTTCATTTGTACCTTTGATTTTATTTATAACCAAAAGAATAGAATCCATTGGTAACGAGTCTGGAAACTTAATCATTTTTAGAATCCTTTCGTAAAGTTTTCGTATGGTTTAGAACTTCTGCCAAGATTCGCATTGATTCAGTTTGTACTTTAGTAACTTCATTTATTGAGCTTTCAAGCCGATCTATAAACAACATATGTCTTTGATGTAGTGGTAATAATATATTACTTCCAAGCCATCCAAAACCTTTATAAGTTGTCCATAACATGAAAACTAAAAACCCTAAAGATACTCCAAACTTTTCAAAAATCTCAATAAAATTTATTTCAGAAAACATCATGTTTTTATTCCTGTAATAAATAAACATTCTAACATTTACGGTTGAGAAATGAAATAGTCTTTTAGCATTATTTATCCTTGTGCCTTAAGCAATTTTCTTATTTGTTTGATTTCATCCTTAGTTAAAAACCTATCTATATTTCCTTCATCTCGCTTTGCTTTCTCTGCATTTCGTTTCGCTTTTTCCTCTGAAGTTATATTTACCACTTTAATTTTCTGTACCCATTTACCATTAACTTTTACTAATGGTTGCGGTACTGCATCCTGTGTGAGGTAATCCGTTGGCGGTGTGTCTTCTATCTCAACGAGAACATAAGTGCTGCCTTCAATCTCGCCACCTGTCCAGCCTTCACCAAAGCTTGTTTGCGGGTGGTCTCGCTGTGGATAGCTTGGAAACTCTAGGATCACATCACCGTTTATTTTTGCGAATTGCATAATTAGCTCCTTGTGAAAATTGAAACATTGTTACTGCCACTATTAGTGGCGTAAACATTTTTTCCGTCTGCTGAAATGCAAATTCTTCTTGCTGATGACCCAGCAGCAATTGATGAGGTTCCGCTTAAAGCTCCGGTGCTTGTATTTCTCGCAAAGATCGAAACGGTGTTACTTCCGCTATTGGCCGTGTAAACATTCAAATCGTCTGGGGAAATACAAATGCCTCTAGGAATAGAACCAGTAGAAATTTTGGTGGTTCCACTTAAAGCTCCGGTGCTTGTATTTCTCGCAAAGACCGAAACATTGGATGAACCATAATTATTGGTGTAAACATTTTTTCCGTCACCAGAAATACAAATGCCAACCGGTGATGACCCAGTAGAAATTTTGGTGGTTCCGCTTAAAGCTCCGGTGCTTGTATTTCTCGCAAAGATTTGAGTCGAACTTCCGTACTGGTTAGCAGCATAAACGCTCGCCCCGTCACCAGAAATGCAAATGCCTTGTGGGCCTCCATATCCAATAGAAATTTTGGTGGTTCCGCTTAAAGCTCCGGTGCTTGTATTTCTCGCAAAGATCGAAACATTGTTGTCATTGAAATTGCTAGCATATACGGAAATTCCGTCTGCTGAAATGCAAATTCCTGATGGTCCTGACCCAGCAGCAATTGATGAGGTTCCGCTTAAAGCTCCGGTGCTTGTATTTCTCGCAAAGATCGAAACGGTGTTACTTCCGCTATTAGCCGTGTAAACATTCAACCCGTCTGGGGAAATACAAATGCCATCCGGTCCTGACCCAGCAGCAATTGATGAGGTTCCGCTTAAAGCTCCGGTGCTTGTATTTCTCGCAAAGATCGAAACATTGTTACTTCCGCTATTGGCCGTGTAAACATTCAACCCGTCTGGGGAAATACAAATGCCTGATGGGCTAGACCCAGTAGAAATTTTGGTGGTTCCGCTTAAAGCTCCGGTTGGCCCTGCAACTGCCCTACTCACACCCATGATTTTTCTAGAAATTGGCATTATAAATTTTGTCCCCCAATCATTGCAAACCATGTAGTTCCAGCATCCCAAGTGGTCAAAACAAAGATGTCAACTTTATTCAAAGTACTTGTAAGTGTTGGTGCCGTACCACCTGCCCAT
>CAMDNC010000147.1 GCA_945902755.1 Flavipsychrobacter stenotrophus | reverse complement strand
AAATAAAAAGAAAAGTACGAGCCCACGGTCAGAACAATACAGAGCAGAGCAACACCAAGCAGAAAACACATGCAAACCTTTTAGTAGCCATAGCTTTATGCGAAGGCTATCGGAAAAGTGAATAGTATTGATAATCAACGAGTTAACCCTAAAAAACCATGAAAACACCGGAAACAAACCGGAAAACAGCCCCTTCTGCTGTCCCTCCGCTCCCGCTCTCTTCCCCGCTCTACAAAACCAGATATGAATACACATAACAAAACCACACCACCCAAACAGCCCACATCCTGTAAATCTTAAATTCCTGTAAATCCTGATTCAGACAAAAACACCTCCATACCAGAAAAGTGAATAGCATTGATAATCAATACCTTACACCATAAAACATAGGTAACAACCGGCAACAAACCGGTAACTCATTACATCCAACTACCATTTTCTATCTATTTTATACCCTTCCCTAAATGTGCACGTATATAATCAACTATGTATTGTATATTTATCGTTGTTCAATATCAGCACTATGAATTTTACTCGTAGAAACTTTTTCAGATCTGCCACTGCACTGGCTACAATGTCGTTGACACAACTGCAATCGCTATCTGCTACAGCGCAGATGCATAGCGGCGGCGCACCCACTAGCGAGAAGGACGACGACTACTGGCGGGGCATTCGTCAGCTATTCCCCCTCACCCACTCCATGACCTACCTCAACAATGGCACCTTTGGCCCATCGCCATACCCAGTTATAGAGGCTGTAAAGGTGGGTATGATGGAAAGCGATAGGAACGGTCAGTATGGCAACTGGGAAGACACTATAGAAAAAATAGCAAAGTTTGTAGGTGCCCACAAAGATGAAATAGCCCTTACTCATAATGTTACAGACGGCATCAATATAGGTTGCTGGGGCATACCACTCAAGCGGGGCGACGAAGTCATCATCACCACCCACGAGCATCAAGGCAATGCTATGCCCTGGCTCAACCGCCAAAAACTACACGGCATAGTAGTGCGTACCTACACGCCTGCCAGTACAGCCGCCGAAACCCTCAACCGCATTTCAGACCTTATCTCCTCCAAGACAAGGGCCATTGCCACACCGCACATCCCCTGCACACAAGGACAAATATTACCAATAAAAGAAATATGCAAACTAGCTCGCGATAAAGGTGTTTTTTCGATAATAGATGGTGCGCATGGCCCCGGCATGATACCCCTCAACCTTCAGGATATGGGCTGCGATACCTATGCCAGTTGCAGCCACAAGTGGATGCTGGGCCCTAAAGGCACAGGATTCCTGTATGTGCGTAAAGAATTTCAAAACATACTACAACCCTACACTGTAGGTGCTGGTAGCGACGACGGCAAGTGGGATCTTATGACCACCCCATCTACCACTGCTGGCTACGCCCCCAATGCGCACCGCTATTATGCAGGCACCCAGTCCAATGGGCTATATGCTGGCGTACTGGCAGCTATCGAGTTCATAGAGGGTATAGGTGCCCAAAACATCTATGACCGTATAAAGTACCTAGGCAAGTACACACAAGACAACTTACTAGCTATTGGCGACAAAATAGAGCTGCTCACCCCCACCGAGGAAATATCCAGAGCTGGAGTCAACGGATTTAGAATCAAGGGAGTAGACTTTCAGAAATTCATTGGTATGTGTGGCGAGCACAAAATACGCATACGTGGTGTCAACGAAAACGGCCTTAATTCACTCAGGGTATCTACCCACATCTACAACAATACACAAGAAGTAGACAAACTTATAGACTTGGTAAAAAAGTCGCTAGCATAGATTGCACCTATCAAATTGCATAAAATAGTAACGGCTGTAACTCAACCGAGCCACAGCCGCCATTATGGAATATCAGATAACTACAAACCTACTGCACCACTACAGTTTTCACAGTAGCATTGCCATTGGTAGCATTTACAAATTTGATATAGTACATGCCCTTTGCCCATGTAGCCACACTTATCTGGGTAGTGCCACTCACCGTACCTTCCCACACTAGTTGACCTAGTGTGTTGTAGATAGTAGCTGCAGAATTAGCACTCACACTCATGTTCAGTACATCGGCAGTAGGTACAGGATACACGTCTATCACATCTGCAGGTGCAGCTAAAGCAGCTACTCCGTTAGGAGTAACTGGCAAACCAGAGTTGTAAGTCACCGTAAAGTTGCTGCTGTTTACGTTGAAAAATACATTGTTAGCACCCTTTACCTTGAAACGGGTAGTGGTGCTATTAGTAGCAGGGTTGGGCACTACCACACTGGCTGTACCCGTATTCGGGAATCTACCAATAAGGTATTGCCAAGTTGTTCCGCTATTAGTAGACATATAAATATCTACATTGGTAGCATTTACAGGTGAGGTATTGGTGCTCACCACATTCCACGTTATGGTTTGCGTACTGCCACCAGTGTAAGAGATGCCAGTAGTACCCTGACTCGTTACCTTAAAGCCCGCACCAGTACTATTGGTTACCGCATTGAGGGTTATCAGTTCGTCAGGTATCGTCACACAACCTTTGTTGTTACGGATGTTGCGGTACAAACAACGGAAGTTCATAGCACGAGCAACAGTAGGTGCTTTTTCAAATTGGGTATTCAAATTGCCAACCAATACGGATGACATTTTTGGAAACACACGTACATTAGATTTAGTAGGATTGAAAGAGCGAAACAATGGTCCTACACTAGTGGTGGCAGCCCAAGTAATACCAGATGAGCCACCTAGGTCATACTGCTCCCATGCATACAGCACCACAGAGTCGGCCAAAGAGTCGGTAGCTACTGGAGCTGTTAGCTCAAAGGGAGTAAGGTAGGGTATAGAGTAAGTAGTGGGTGTAAAAGCACCGTAACTCACTAGTTTGTTGCCAGTAGGTGTCTGAACAGCACAGTTGCCGCTGCCATTCATTAAAGTAAGAATTTTAGATATGCTGCCCGCATGAAAGTAAGGATTACTATTGTTCTGTACGTTATCTGCATCGCACAAGCCAGCATAAGCCATAATTGTAGACCCACTTCCTGGCTCATAAGATAAATTGGCGGCCCTATTTCCACCGCCACATCCACCGGTAGAAGAATTAAATGTATGATCAGAACCGAATTGATGACCCATTTCGTGGGCTACATAGTCGATATCAAAAGCATCTCCTACAGGTGATGCACTGCCAGTAGTACCCTGAGCTTTTATAACGCCCAAACACACACAACCCAATGTAGCCAGTCCACCAGAACCAGTTGTGAACACATGGCCAATATCATAGTTAGCAGCACCTATCAGAGATGTACATTGGGTCTGATTCATGGTAAGGCAAGAACCCGCATTCGAATTGATTGAATTGAATGGATCTCCAGTTGCTGTGATAAATATCAGCGCATTTTGGTTAGCTGTGAAAATCATAGTAGCCGAAAACTCGCGCTCATATACCCCGTTTACACGGTTCATGGTAGTGGTCATCTTGGCCAGTACCTGCGCCTTAGTAGGTGTGGTAAGCCCGGTAGAAGCTCTGGCGTATTGGTTGGAGCAAGACAATGCCAGTCTGTATGTACGTAGCTGGTAGCCATTAATGGTTTTCTGTGCCATAGGAGGCAATTGGGTATCGGCATGCATCAGTTGCTCTCCACCTGGCTCATTGTGTAGCAGGCACTGCATACGCTCATTTGCTGGTCGGTTAAGGTCGTGCTTGTAGTGTACCAAATAATATCCATCTCTATAGTTATCCCATGGGTCTATAAAGCAAGTATTATCGCCATCAAATATCATGGCATGAAAACCATACAATGTGAAATCTAGTTTGGCAGTTACAGTAGCATCATCTACTGCAGTAGCCGTAAAGGTTTTGGTCTCGGGGTTGAGAGCCGCAAGTTCTGGCAGCATCATGGGTGTTTCCCACACTCTGAACTCACGCATGCTACCATCTGGCATGGGCAGTGAAAACACCTCTCCTTGATCGGGCGTATTGGCTACATTCCACAACCTGATTTTTAGGCTATTTTCATCCAGAGTGTATACTTTGTATTTCTCTGGCTTTATCAGCTGTAGTTGTTTGGGGGCAAGGTCTGGGTTAATTTCTTTCCAGTTACCAAATGCCGACAAGCTCATTGATGCAAACAAGGAAGCACACAATGCCAGCTTCACAAAAATCTTTTTCATTTCAATTTGTTTGAGTAAGTAGTTAGCACCCTTCGTTTAGAAGAGGTATTATAAAAACAAGTCTTAAAATTAAGGATTTCACACCAAAAATCACCTCTAAAATCCCTCTTCTATTAATTTTTCTACAATAACCCTGCCAAATAACAAGGCGCAAGAATAAAATCCCTGCGCCTATGTATTTAGGATGCTTATTATTACTATTCTATGACTACAGTCTTTGCTAGGCTTTCGCCATTAGCCCCATCAGCAAAACGAATGTGATACACACCTCTTGCCCAATTTGCCACATCTATAGAGGCATGCCCATTTACACTACCACTCCACATTATTTGTCCGGTAGCATTGTATATGGCTACTTGAAGGTTTGTGGGTACTGTAGTGCTTATATTTAGCACTTCATGGGCAGGTACTGGATACACTTTCACAGCATCTGCTCTCAGCGCAGTTACAGCAGTTACACCAGTGGGCAACAAAGGGTTGTTTCGGATAGTGATGTTTCTAGTGTTTACATTAAAGAAGATATTTCCTACGGCTTTTACCTTGAACCTCCCAATTACAGTATTTGCAGGTGGATTAGGTACTATTATATTGGCGCTTCCATTATTGGGGAAAGTGCCTACAGTATAGGGCCAAGTATTACCACCATCGGTAGACATGTAGATAATAACGTTGCTGGCGTTGATAGGTGCAGCGTCTGTGCCTACCACATTCCAAGTAATGGTTTGGGTGGAACCACCATCATAAGCTATACCAGTAGTTCCCTGACTAGTTACCTTGAAGCCGCCAAAGTTATTTGTAGCACCAGTGCTTATGGCATCAATGTGTACGGTATCATCGGGAAAAAGGAAACAACCATAACCGTTGAAAATATTGCGGACTGTGAGCTTAAATGTGAGGTATCGAGTGGTATCTGGTGCTTTTTCGCCCATATTCCCGTTAGAGGTTACATTGGTAAGGTTGCCTGCCAGTATGAGGCTATTTTTAGGAAATACCCTCACAGTGTCATATGCCTTGGGCAAATAAGAGCGAAATATCGGCCCCCTGAAGTAGGTTTGTTGTAACTTCTTCCCAAAATCGCCCCTATTCCACTGTTCCCAGCAGTAACTTACGAGGGTATCGGCCACAGAATCGATTGCTGTTGGTGCTATCAGCTCAAAAGGCGTTTTGTAGGGTATCTTATAGCTCGCAGTAAAGGGTGCCAAATACACCAGTTTGTTACCTGTGCTGGTTTTAACAGCACATACATCTTGCGAGCCTGCAAGTCTTGCCTGTATCTGGGTAAGGCTGGATGCATGAAAATAAGCATCGCTGCGTGCCTGTAGGTTGTCGGGCGAACATATACCCGCATAGGCAAGAATAGAGGACCCACTACCCGGCTCATACGCATTGTTTTGCGACGCATTGCCCCCGCAGCTACCATCCACATCGTTATTGAATGTATGGTTAGATCCAAATTGATGTCCCATTTCGTGTGCCACATAATCTATATCAAATGCGTCTCCTACTGGTGCAGACAAGCCTGTAACCGTACGCGCTTTCTGAGAGCTATTGCACACTATACCTACACCTGATATACCACCACCGCCAGTGGTAAACACATGCCCGCAATCATAATTGGCAGTGCCGATTCTATTGGTACAGGTAGTTTGGTTGATAGCCAAACATGCCGCGCCGTTGCTATTATTGGTATGAAAAGGATCATTTCCATTAATGGTACCCGTCTGCGCTGTCCATATCAGGGTATCTTCATTAGCCACAAAGTTGACCTGCACAGAAAACTCTCTATTGTACACGCCATTTACCCTATTAATGGTAGTGGTCATTTTTGAGAATGCCTGTGCGATGGTTGGAGCCGCAAGACCAGTTGCTGCCCTACAATAATAGTTGTTGGCACACAAAGCCAATCTGTAAGTACGCAGTTGATAGCCATTAGAAACTTTCTGTGCCAACTTAGGCAACCCAGTTTGTGCAGTAACCATAGCGGTACCACCTGCATGCTCGTTATCATCTTTCACCTCGCATACCATGCGCTCATTAAGGTTTCTCTTTTCATCGCGTCTGTAGTGCACCATATAAAACCCGTCATGATAATTATCGTAAGGATCAATAAGTGCAGTATTGTCGCCATCATATATCATGGCACTGAAACCATAAACGGTAAAGTCAAGTTTTGCAGTAACCATTGGATTGTCGATGGCTTCACCCGTAAATGTTTTGATATCTGGGTATTTAGCAGCAAGTACATCGGGCATCATGGGTGTTTGCCACACTTTAAAGTATCTGAAACTACCATCGGGCTGTGGTAAAGTTACTATCATCCCCTCTTGAGGGTCGGTAGAGAGATTCCACATTAAGAATTTTAAAGTAGCTTCGTCCATTGTGTACACCAAAAAATGCTCGGGGTGTTGCCACTGTAAGTTTTGGGGTGTTTTGGCTGGGTCTATCTGATGCCAATAGTTACCGGCTGTAGCATTACCAGCCCATAACAGCATACTACACAAAACTAAACGGGTGATCAACTTTTTCATTCTTGCTTTTTTTTAACAATAAGAGAGATACTTTTGAACTTCAATTATGCCTTTGTTATATAATTAAGTTCGGCAAGTTAAGTGTTTTGAATCTAACCAAAAACAGTGTCCTATTAGAATCTTATAAGAGTACAACAATCAATCATAACAATACAGTAATGACAACAACCATATCATTTAGCCTGAATACCATCGGCTCAGCAGTAGCACAGTTTTGGGAGATTGCCAAAAACTACAGAATTGTAACATTTAGTGGCGATATGGGTGCCGGCAAAACTACCTTTATCAGTCACCTGTGCCAGTACCTGCAAGTACCCGATGCTGTGAGCAGCCCTACATTTGCGCTTGTAAATGAATACAGGTTTGAATATGAAGGTAAAGAACAAACTATTTTACATACTGACTGGTATAGGCTGCGCACCACAGAAGAAGCTATCAATGCTGGCATGGAAGAATGCATTGACCAAACCAAAAACGGACAAACATACTGCTGGGTAGAGTGGCCAGAAAAAGCCCCGGAGTTGATTCCATCCAATCATTTGGCTGTTTACATAACCACAACAGACATAATGGAAAGAAGTATAAGCCTCACCACAAACTAACAATGCCCTAACCCCCACTATAAAGGCATAGCAGGCAAACAGGGTTACACAATTTTTTATTACTTTCACCACCCGAACACAAAAAACATTATGCACGAAATTTTAGAAGTACTCAAGACACTACTTGCCAACCCTGACGAACTCATGAACTGGATAACAGCCCATGGAGGATTGTATCTGGTTATGTTTATCATATTTGCCGAAACTGGTCTTTTTGTAGGTTTTTTCCTACCGGGCGATTCATTACTTTTTGTTACTGGTATCACTATCGCTAATACCATGTCTCCATTCGACAGTACACCTGTGAATCTGATTTACTGGATTTTGCTGTTCGTTGTAGCAGGGGTGCTAGGAAACATTGTAGGGTATTGGTTTGGTGAGAAATCAGGGCATTTACTAATGAAACGTCCCGACTCATGGTTATTTAAAAAGAAACATCTGAAACAAGCACATGAGTTTTATGAAGAGAAGGGAGGCATGGCTATCATGCTGGCTCGTTTTCTGCCTATCGTTCGCACATTTGCACCTATAGTAGGCGGCATGGCTGAGATGAATTACAAAAAATTCATACGCTATAACATTATAGGATGTGTGGCATGGGTAGTAAGTATGATAATGGCTGGCTATTTGCTGGGCAACATACCTTGGGTAAAGACTAATCTGGAAAAGATTGTTCTCATCATTATATTCGTCACCACCGCTCCTGTACTGTTCAAAATGTTTTTTGGAAAAAAAGATAAACAAGCAGCATAGAACTGCGCCAAAACAATGTAGTCATTCGCAAGGCTTTTCAACCACTGTAACACAGCACAAGGCATGAAGCAGCACAAGGCAGCAGGTCTCTTCAGTATACCGGTAATTGTAGCCGCTCTAGGCTACTTTGTAGATATATATGATCTGCTACTGTTCAGCATAATAAGGGTGAAGAGCCTCAGGGGGCTGGGATTGAGCGATGCACTAATAGATACTGAAGGAAAATTCATCATCAGTATACAGATGTATGGCCTACTTATAGGTGGTATACTGTGGGGTATGATGGGCGATAAAAAAGGCAGACTCAGTGTATTGTTTGGCTCTATAGTCCTCTATTCTATAGCTAATATTGCCAATGGCTTTGTACAGACAGTAAATCAGTATGCACTGGCACGCTTTATAGCTGGCATAGGGCTAGCGGGTGAGCTGGGTGCGGGTATAACACTGGTGAGTGAACTGATATCGAAAGAAAACAGGGGAAAAGCTACATCGATAGTAGCGGGTGTGGGGCTAACCGGTGCTGTAGCTGCGTACTTTGTCGCTCA
>CAMDNC010000146.1 GCA_945902755.1 Flavipsychrobacter stenotrophus | reverse complement strand
CCATGACAAAAAGCCACATAGCAGCAGCGAATAGCCAGAAAACCAGCACCAGGCAGCAGCCAGTAGCCGAAGGATAACAGCGTAGAGCTATTTTTTTGTCAGCGGAGCGATTGACAAAAAATTTCCTTTTCTTTTGGTACTTTTCTTTTTGAAATAAAAAGAAAAGTACGAGCCCACAGTCAGAATAACACCGAGCAGAAAACGCAACTACCAGCAAAAATGAATACCATTGATAATCAACCACTTAAGTGCCAAAACGCATGAAAACACCGGAAATGAAGCCGGAATACAGCCCCTTCGGCTGTCCCTCCGCTCCCGCACTCTTTCTCGCTCCTATAAACCCAATACAACAACAAAACCCAGCAACCCACATCCTGTAAATCCTAAAATCAAAAAATTATGTTCCAGACAAAATGCATGCAAACCGGAAAAGTGAATACCATTGATAATCAACGACTTAAGTGCCAAAACACATGAAAACACCGGAAAGAAACCGGAAATGGGCCTAGGTAGGTCAATATGCTAACGTACAGTTTTAAGGAGTGTAATAGGAATTTTTCTTATCAAACAATGAAAGGAATACAAAATAATTGTTGGTTTAATTCAATTTAATATAACTTGAATTAGCTTTCCGTATCGAAACAATAAGTATCTTTACACCTAATACCCACCTAAAATGAAAAATATACTACTCACATTCGTGATGTTGTCGGCTGTGCCATTTGTGCAAGCCCAAAGCAGTTCAGGACTCGTAGCCCACTGGGACATGAATGGCGGCACAGCCGATGTCTCTGGAAACGGACATGACGGTCATCCCGTCAACGTCACACCTACAGCTGGTAGGTCAGGTTTACCCAACACTGCCTATTATTTTAACGGTCTCAGCAGTGTTATCACTGCACCATACCAGCCCGACCTCAACATGACCCAATTTTCCATCTGCACCAAGCTCAAGGTGCAGGGCTACTATGGCGGGCTTTGTCAGGGCAACTATGTCATTGCTCGTGGTGTAGAGTCAACAAGCCCAGGCAATTGGTCGCTCCGCTTCGATGATAATGCATTCAACAGTTGCTACGTTTTAGATACTACCAAACAGGTATTTATTTCCACAGCAGGCACTAACGCACCTTCCACTGCATCGGCATGGCAGTACACACCCACTATGCTCAGAGATAAATGGTACAATGTCACAGTAACCTACGACGGCACTACTTGGAGAATCTATATCGACTGCATTCTCATCAACACCATCGTCGGCCCCGGTGCGCCCGTTGGCACCAGCCTCGATAGTTTGGCTATTGGCATGAATATTTGGCATTCGCCTGCCTACCCTTACCCATTTAAAGGCATTATCGATGATATTCGTGTTTACAACCGGGTGCTTCACGACACTGAAATAATGCAATACTGCGACACCTGCGGCTACATCAGTACGCATCCTACCGATCAAACTGCAGCAGCTGGCAGTACTGCTACCTTTACTACAGCCACCACCATATCTTCCCCTAACTATCAATGGCAATACAGCACTGGTGCAGGTTATACTAATCTCGCAAATGGTGGTGAATATTCAGGTGTGCATACGCCCACTCTTACCATTACAGGTATTACGCCAGCTATGAGTGGCAACAATTATCGCTGCATGGTCTCTAACGAAACCGACTGTTCGGGAACCTCTGCCGCTGCCCAACTCACTGTACCAGTTACTATTACACAGCTAAATGCTGCTAATAACATCAAGATATACCCTAATCCCACAAACAGTACATTATCTATAGCTATACCCACTTTATCAGGCCAAGGTAAATTGTTGATTATAGACGAATTGGGTCGCACAGTAGGTGCCTGGGATATTAGTAGCCCTAGCACAAACGTAGACATGAATAGCCTTAGAGCAGGCATCTATACTGCCAAAATATTTGTAAACGGTCAAGTCATATACAGAAAAATTACGAAACTGTAATACCTGACCTTAGGATAGATAAGTTATGATTACCAGCCTATTTACAGAACATAATATCCGGATGTCTACTTTGACATCTGGATATTATGTATAATTATTAATGTATATTTATTCCTTGCCGCTCACGGTTTTTTCTGGTCACGGCAACTAGGCAACCTCAAAATTAGATATCTTAATCTCTACAACACCTATATTGGCGCACTTTTTGCTGCATCAATATTGCGAGCCTTTATCTAAATCCTTATAAAATCTAAACATGATATCAGCCGATAAACTCCTAATACAATATAACAATAAACTACCACCAACTGCATGCAAACCGGCAAAGTGAATACCATTGATAATCAACGACTTAAGTGCCAAAACGCATGAAAATACCGGCAACAACCAGCAAACCTGGCAATCTATAAGAAGGCATATTAACCCCTCTTTAGCTGTTGCACCGCCAAATGCGCCTCGAGTTCCGCCAGCGAAAAACTACTCATATTGCGTGCAGCCGACAAGCCACCTTTTTGAGCCACCATCACACCATAGTAGGTGTCCTTATAGCCATCTATACTATGCGCATCAGGGTTCACAGACAGTAGTACGCCACGTTCCATAGCATAGCTTACCCAGCGCCAATCTATATCCAGTCGCTTCGGGTGGGCATTTATTTCTATGGCCACATTGTGGGCAGCGCAGGTGTCTATCACCAGTTTATGGTCCAGTGGGTAGCCCTTGCGCGATAGTAGCAGCCTACCAGTAGGGTGGCCCAGCACAGTAGTATAGGGGTTTCTGATGGCTGTCAGCACTCGGTCCATAGCTTTTTCTTGAGTCATTTTCAGGTTGCTGTGTACACTAGCTATCACCATATCAAAGGTCGCTAGCACCTGGCTACTATAGTCCAGACTGCCGTCGCCCAGTATGTCCGATTCTATACTCTTGAATATCTTGAATGGAGCCAGTAGTGCATTCAGTCGGTCTATCTCCTGGTGTTGAGCCGCTACTTTTTCGGGTTTTAGTCCCTCGGCATACACCGCTGTTTGCGAGTGGTCGCTTATTACTAGGTATTCATAGCCCTTATCTTTTGCAGCCCTCGCCATTTCCTCTAGGGTATGCACACCATCGCTCCACGTAGAGTGCGAGTGTATAATTCCCCTTATATCAGCTGGGCGTATCAGGTTGTTGATAGTGGCACTCAGCGTCGGCGACCGCAATATAGCAGCATCTTCACGCAGCATAGCAGGTACGAAGGGGAGTTGATTGTGAGCAAATATAGCATCCTCGCTGTCAGGAGCAACAGGCATCTGGTATCCGTCTGCAAAGGCAGCCAAGAAATCCTCACTACAGCTAGTAGCCCATAGTGTAGTGTAGTAGTCCGTGGTAGCGGCCACATGAAAACGTGTTTTTGGACTGCCTGGCAAGCTCACCACTAGCTCAGGCTCAGCAGATGTGGTAGCACCATCTATTTGCCCAAAATGGGCTGTTATTGCTGCAGCAGGCAGGTTTGTCACTAGGTCCACATATTCCAGTGTTTCCATTTGTCGCCTTATAGCACCACTAAGGTCAAATTGATATTCCGGAAAATTTTCTTTTAAGTTATTTAGCAGGGCATTGGCAAATTGCTCAGCCTCTGCCCACAGATAAAAGCCGATGTTTTGCTTAAAATAGACTATGTTTTGCAGCACACTTTCCTGGGTTTTTGCCCCAAACCCTTTTAGTGTTACCAATCGGTTTTCATTACAGGCATATTCTAACTCTCCCAGCGACTCTATGCCCAGTTCGTTCCAGATAACCGCTATTTTTTTAGGACCCAGTCCTTTTATTTGTAGCATGTCCAGTATGCCAGGTGGGGTATTAGCTACTAGTTCGTCCAGCACCTGTAGCCTACCAGTAGATAATAATTCGGCTATCTTTTTACAAGTCGACTCACCTATGCCTTTCATGCTGGCTAATGTGGGCATGTCCATACTGCTAGCCTCAGCTGGCAACTTCTCTATATTGAACGCTGCGGTACTATATGATTTTGATTTAAAACTGTTTTCGCCATGTATATCCATCAGCTTGCTCAGCATAGAAAAATGGTCGGCTATTTGGTAGTTGTTCATATTGCAAGTGCACTCATGTGCCCTCCAAAAATAACAATATCAACCGACTAAATAGACTAAAACATGGCTAAATGACCGTAAAACAAAACCGCACTGCCTTTCAGCAATGCGGTTAAGTAGCTTCTTAGTGATAGCTAAGATTCTTTTTAGTTTACACAGTCAAAGGTATCTGCAGGGATATAATAACATTGTAAATCTTCAAAATCGGTATCCATAAACTTGTTCGCGAAATACTAAATCATAAATAGTAACGTGTATATTTTAGACAATAACTCCCTGCTGGAAGCGAACCCATTGAAATGGGTTCGCTGCAGGGGCCTATCAACGAGTTTAAAATATTTTTATTAGCATTTACGACCGATTGGTATTGTTGGTTTCCAAAAAACACTCTACAAAGACAATATTTTTATTGAGAATAATTTTCTACAATTGAGCAAGCGGTATGCATAATTGAGCAAACGGTGAAAAGAGCGTAAAACAACTGTAATAGTAAATTAATATTTTACCCTATTTCGGCATCCCAAAAAAGTCACCCCATGCAGCCGTAGCTATATCTCCTATTTCTTTTGCTATGGTTTCCATATTCGGATTGGTACCCTTAGGTAGGTGTTTACAGAAAAGAATGATATCATTTTTAGCGTCCCCAGGTACTTCATAGTCTGTGCCACCCTTTATTTTACGCACAGGTGCAGATGCTAATTTGCCATCTTTTAATAAGTACATAGGTTCGGTTAGTAGAGGATATGCTATTTTATTGGTTTTATCAGCAGCCCAAAAGAACACACCTCTTTTACTTCTTGTGATATTGCTCTTGGTCATTAAGTATATAAACGGAGTATTTTGGTTTTTAATCGTACCTGTTATTTTGCCTGTAGTTTTATCGTATTCTAGGTCAATTACTGGTTGTCTGGATGTGTGGTTAATATTTAGCGATTTATTGCAATAATAAGTACCCGTCAACTCAATGCCATTAGGCAAAGGAGCTGGTTGTTGTGCCCATGTGGTTGACACACAAAAAACGACAACGATTGAAACAAGGCTGGTTTTGTACATTTTTGTATAGCTAATCTGTGTTGCCTATTGACGTGAAGTGTACTATTACTTTTGTATTGTCTCAAAAGGTTGTTTCCTCAATTCTCTAGTTGCACCCTCAAATCGTTCAGTTGCAGGACAAATTAATTGCTAAAAATTGAAAATATAAATTGTGTATTAGGCAACGGTATTACTTACTTATTTAGCGGTAAGTATCACATCTGTTCTTGGCGGTGCGGCACTAATCTACTAGGTTTGAAGGAAGCAGCAGTTTGACAAGTGTACCCTTATTCACTTGTTCTGGATAGGCATCTGTAATCTCCAAACTCACCTCTTTTTGTGTTATTTTTCCTATCAGTTCCAGTCTTTGTTTGGTAAGCGTCATACCTCTGCTTATATGCGATTTTACCTGAATTATAGCACTTTTATTGGCTTCCTGACGACCTTTGCCATTATCAGTTATGGTTATTAGTAAGTAGTCTTTTTTAGCTTTTATGATATTGATTTGTACGTGTCCATTTGTTGATAATGGTAAAATACCATGCCATATTGCATTTTCTATAAATGGTTGCAGCAGCATCACAGGTATCAAGGTTTCATATTCATCTATATCTTTTTCAACGGAAATATTGTACGATAAACGATCACCAAATCTAATTTTTTCCAATGATAGATATAGCTCCAAATAGGCTATTTCTTCTTCTAGGGGTATAGCACTTCTTACAGATATGTCAAGGTTTAGCCTGATAAGTTTAGCAAAGTCGGACAAGTAAACATTTGCTTTATAAGCATCGCTATTGTTTATGGCTTGCTGAATAGTGTTCATCACATTAAATATAAAATGTGGGTTCATCATAGCTTGTAGTGCCTGTTGTTCTAGCAGCACTATCTGATTTTTTATTTTCAGCTCTTCGTTTCGTTTGGTCTCAGCTTTTCGGTTTCTATACCTCAGCAACAGAAGTAGACCCAAAATAAGTACCACAACACTTGATATATAGAAAAAATATGTACGCCAAAATGGTGGTTTTATTGTAAAAGAAAATGACTCTGGTTTACTCCAGTCACTATCTAGCACGCGAGCACTAAGCTCAAATTCATATTTTCCTTCTGGTAGGTACAGCAAATCTGCTGATGTGTTACGGGTATATATCCATTCGCCTTTGTGATTAAGTCTGTATCTATATTGTATACTTTCAGGTGCTCGGTACGATAGCGCTATGTAATTGATGTGTAATGAGTTTTGTTTATACCCAAAAGAATAGGTGCTATCAGGACTAATTTGTTTATTTAAACATTGGGCAGTGGTTATGTAGAGTAAGGGAGGCGCAGTTCTATTTATTTTAGTCAGTGCATTGAGCACAGTAAGTCCTCCAGATGTAGCCACACATATCACTGAGTCGTCAGCATATATATCATTAATATTGTTACTGGCTAGTCCGTTGGATGTGGTGTAATAATTTATTTCACTAATTTTCCCGTCTTTGTATTCGAAAAAGGTAACTCCATTAGCAGTAGCAGTGTAAATTTTATCGTTATTAATGGACACACGTTTTGAGATGTTGTTTGACAGTCCATTGTCTTTATTTAGTACAGCTATTACTTTTTCATTTTTGTAAAACAACAAACCGTTTCCATAGGTCGCTAACACAAGAGCTCCATCTTTAGTTTGGTTAATATCTATAATTTTCTCTTTGGCATATTTGCCTATGATAGGGTGGCTTTTGATTATTGTACCATCATAGCTAAATAAACCTCCTGCAGCACTATACCAAACCATATTGGTTGCATCAGAAAATATGCAGTATTTTCTTCCTGCCGCTGAGTCGAATTTATCAACCACTTCAACTTCATGATTTTTTACCAAACTAATTTCGCTAGTGCCAACAGAATAACCTTCGCATACTCCAATTCCATTTTTGGTTAAACAAACATCTTTTATTGCTCTTTTTGCCTCAGAGGCGTTTTTGCTTTTGTTGAAAAGTATAAAATGATTAATGTTTGATGATGGGTTAAAGTGTATTAAACCCTTATCGCTGCCAGCAATAATATCGTTATTAATGTGTACTAAGGCTGTAATTCTGTTGTGTAGATAACCTTCATTTACAATTGGCGATATCTGCACACCCTTAGAGTTTACAACGCAAACTTTACCATTGTCCATACCTGCATATATGTCGCCATTTTGCATTTTTGTAACGGAATATACATTTTGTTGTAGCAAACTATTAGTGCTATTGTAGGTACGGGCTTTGCCATGCCAAGGCTGAAGCATATAAGCGCCGTCGTTAATGCTTCCCACCCATACATTGCCCTCAAGGTCGCTCGTTATGCAGCTTAATACCTTGCCTTCAAGATACTGTTCTGGTGGTTTTTGTAAATCATCATAATCAAAGCTATATACCCCTTTGCCACCGGTACAAATCCATAATTTATTGCCTTCAGAGATTGTCATAGCAGTAATTACAGATTTAGAGATTTGGCTATTTAATCTCATCAATAGTTCTGTAGTATCGTTTGATGTCAAAAGAACACTATCAGAATTGGCATATAGTAGGGAGTTATTGGGTAAATAACAGAATGCTTTTTGGAAGTTGTGAATTAACTTTATTTTTTTCTGATTTGTACTGTAAACCAATCCTCCATAGGTATGTGAAAATCCTTTTAAGCTTTTGAAAGTAACGTCAAATTTGTCAATTATGGTGTACCCTTCGAAAGAAGAAAGCCATATTTTTTGTTCTTTATCTTCATAGAAGTATTGTAAAGTGCCCTTGTTTGGTATTTTACTTATCAGGAGGTCATTCGAGCTGTTATGTATTTTTCCGTTATAGTAATAGGAGACTGTTCCATTAAACCCCAAAAACCAAATTCTTCCCATGCTATCTTCGCCTATCGATAATATTTCGTTTTCACTCAGGCCTTCTGATAGTGTATAGTTCACAAACTTGTTTCCATCAAATCTTGAAACTCCAGCATCTGTTCCAAACCAGATAAATCCTTTTTTGTCTTGTAAAATGTAATATATGGTTGCAGATGGCAAACCATTATTAAAAGAGAAGTGCTTATAAGTAACTTCTTGAGCGATAGCAGTACTTATGGTAATCCACAATACTAATGCGAGCGAAACTGATACCTTTTGGAAGTAGACCAAATTCATTTTAGATTTTGTGATTTTTTACAATTTCTACTAAATCTGCAGCCCTACGGCGAGAGACTACCAAGCTCGTTCCATCTACCATTTGAGCGCTTATGGTGTCATCCATATTTACTTTCTTTAGATGACGTATATTGATCATGCTAGATTTGTGTATGCGAATAAAACCAGAATCTGAAAGCAGTTCTTCAAACTCTTTTAACGTTTTTGACACAAGTATCTTGGGTTTTCCAATAAGATGAAATGCGGTATAGTTGTTGACGCCTTCGAGATATATAATGTCATTAATATCGGTAATGTTGTAACCATCATTACCGGGTAATGATATGTTGCGAATGGTACCTGGATTCTGAATCATATTAACCAGATTGAC
>CAMDNC010000145.1 GCA_945902755.1 Flavipsychrobacter stenotrophus | reverse complement strand
CATCAAATGCCTTAGCAATCTCCCATGGCAAACCCTTTTTTTGCTGTTCTCTCTGCACATCTCTGGCCGTGTAGTCTATACCCAACGTGATAGCATCATAATACTTATGAGCAAATTTCTCTTGTATAAACTTACCATTGCTGCTAATGCGCACTACCAGTTCGCACTCATAGTGCAAATCTTTAGTAAACTCAGGATAATACAAAGGTTTACCGGGTAGCAAAATGGCCGTTTTAGGCTTCATAAAAAGTACTGGCTCAGTGGGCAAGTCATTTTTTAGTTCTTTGGCATGATCAGCGTAATTTCGCCCTACACAGATAATTTTCATACTTTGGCAGTTTTATTATGAGCCGTGTAAAAATAGTATTTCCTGATTACAAACCATTACATATTGCCATTATTCAGGTGCGTATAGGCGACATCAATTATGGCAATCATGTGGGCAATGATGCCATACTTTCTATTATACATGAGGCCAGAATGCAAATGCTAGCTAGCCACAACTACTCAGAGATGAATGCAGGAGGGAATAGTATGATTATGGCCGATGTAATGATAGCTTATAAAGGCGAATCATTTTATGGAGATATGCTGCAGGTAGCTGTTTATGCTGTAGAAGTTAGCACTTCTACCTTTAGCCTACTGTACCGCATAACCACGCTTAGAAATGGTATGGAGAAGGAAATAGCTCATGCCAAAACTGGTATGGTTTGTTTTGATTATTCCATTAAGCGCATAGCAACTATGACTGCTGCTCTTACTTCTTTCCTCAATACCCAACTCTAACCTACGTATGGAGCTTCATAAGTATAGTACCATTGCATCTTCCGGACTTGGGGACTTTAGAGATAGGGGTAGTAAGTTTTTTGCTTACTCCTATCCTATTAATTCTGTACAGGATGTAAAAGACCGCGTGAGTGCCCTCAAAAAAGAACACACTAAGGCTGTGCACCATTGCTATGCCTATAGATTAGGTACCAATGGCACACAATACCGTACTAATGATGATGGAGAGCCTGCCGGTAGTGCTGGCAAACCTATATTAGGACAAATAGATAGTATGGGCATAACCAATGTGCTGGTTGTAGTGGTAAGGTACTTTGGCGGTTCATTATTGGGTGTATCAGGCCTGATCAATGCATATAAAACAGCTACTGCCATATCTCTTGACGCACTTCCTAAAACTGAAAAATGGATTGAGCAACGATACCTAATAGCCTTTGACTATCCAGTGATGGGAGAGGTGCTGTACTTGCTAAAACAAGCAGAAGCAACTATATATAAACAAGATTTACAATTATTTTGCGAGATTGACGTAGGTATCCCAGTACCGATGTGTACTAACTGCGTGCAAAAACTGAGTGAAATAAGAGGTGTGACCCTGAAAACTATTCAGTAATATTTACTCTTGAATGCGGCACCAATTCTCTCTTGAATAATACAAAACCACCACCTACAACATCGGTATCTCTTTTGTAGGAAGAGTGAATCTCTGCAACATTAGATGCAGCAATAAAGTAATAGTCATAAGTGGTATCTTTTGCCACTTCTTCGTGATGTCTAGTTAACGGATAAAAGTGTTCTTTGTAATGTTTAGAGATGTTGTATTTGAATGACGGCAAATGCGACCAATCTACCCAAAGTTTTACCTTTTTACCTTTATTTATTGGATCGTTTATTATGTGTTTCAAGATTGCCATATCGTCGGCACAATACCACCAGAGACGTGTATGGTGCGTATTGAATTCTGATTTATAGAAATTGTCGATTACCGGAATTGATAGTAGCCACATGATAGTGGCAGCTATCATAGCTTTGTTTATGGAGATGTGATAAATCCAATAAAGAAAATGCAATACAAATAAGAGTACATAGAAAATTGCTGTCCTATCAATAAGATAGTTGATGCCAAACAAATAAAATTGTAACATCACAGATACTACAGGGGTGGCTAGCAACAGGTAAAACACTACCCCAACTCTTAGAGATTCTGGAATTTTGCTACTATTTTTAAGTATTAGTAGGTATGCTACCAACCAATAGATTCCTGCAACCCAAAACACTACTACAATAGCGTAAATCATAAAATTAATAGTGTTAGGGTCTCTTGAGTTGAGCAATATACCATCTTTTACCAGCGATGTAATAGTATCTGCAACAAAACCATTAGTACCCAAATACGCCAATTCTCCATTACCAAAAACATTAGTTAGTGGCACAATAATTAGAACAGCTAATAGTGCGCTACCCAAAATCAATACTAGAACTTCCTTTAGAAATGTACTTTTTCTAGTCGGGCTATGATGAAAAAGTAGTCTGTAAGCTAATACCACAATTATCAACGTAACAAAAAAGTTGACATAAGAAAAGTTGCTGTAAACAGCTAAAATAGCTGCCAACAAAGCATAAATGAGATACTTGATAGGGTGCTGCGTAATGTAGGCATGCAGGTAATATATGCTAGTAATGGTAAAAGCAATTGCCAATGCATAACCACGACTTAGCCCCCAAAATTCAAAAATGAGTGGGCACACCGTGTTGACTAATATGAAAGCTGGAATAACTAACCACCATTTCTGGAAAAGCCGCTCTAATAATCTATAAGATATATACAAAAACAGCAACTGAGCAAGCAAGCTATCTAGCCTTAAGAAAAACAGATTCTCAGTAAATGTTTCAACAAAAAACTTGCGTAGTAGCGAATGAAAAATATGATTGTTAGCACTCGCAAACTCATTCTTCATTAGGTCCATGTATCCATCAGAAATACGGTAGCCGGTTTCGTCGTGGGTAATACTAATGCGAAGAATGCGGAATATGTTTAGGATTATTAGTGTTAGACTGATACCCAAAGCAAAACAGCGTTGGGGCAAAAGTTTTTTTGTTTGTGATGGGGATACAATCATGACTTCAAAAATAATAAAGGCATGTAGATAAAGCTATTGATTTTTTAGTGGGCGAATATTACCTTCTACTACTAATGATTGTAAAGTGTTCTAATCAAATCATGACAGTGACAGAAAACTGTAAAAAATTATGAAAGTTCTTTCTCTTGAGATCGTGTGGATTCAATACTAGAAATGTTACAGATACTGATTTGCCGTTGGCCCAGTCTATTTTAATCATAAAAAATAGTCCAACGAAAACGCTAAGTCTGAGCTTTGTACAAAAAAGTGGGACTGAACATATATAATGTTCAGTCCCACTTTAGTAAATACACTGAGGTCTAGTTCAATATATCTTTCATACCGAATGCAGTAAGGAAATTGACATATTCTTCTTTTACCTTGGCGTTTGCACTTTCTATAAACTGCCCTGTCATGCCATCTACGACTGTGCGTATTGGTCGCTGCCCTTTGGGTGTTGAAATTAGTTTCAAAATAGCGTCTGGTATCATTTGGGGGTCTGGTTTCATAGTTTCAAACATTTGTCCCATTCCATGTCCTATTTGCTCAGGCACGTTGGCCAGTGCTCCGTATCCAGGAGCAACGGTAGCTGCATCAGATCCATATACTGATTTACCGAAAATTTCTGTTGGGAATGCACCTGGTTGAATTAGTACAACATCTACACCAAGTGGTCTAACTTCATAATGCAACCCTTCTGTAAGACCTTCTACAGCGAATTTTGTACTGTTATACACTGTCATGAATGGAGCAGAGAAACGACCTAATCCGCTAGATGTGTTAATTATTAATCCCTCTCCTTGTGCTCTCATATGCGGTAGGGCAGCCTTTATTACTCTCCACGTTCCTTTTACGTTAACATCAAACATGTTTTCGAAATCGCTTTCGGAATATGCTTCTGCCAGTCCACCACCAAAGTAACCTGCGTTATTAACCACTACATCTATCCTTTGCTCTTTGGCTATAATGCTATTTACCACCTCAGTTACTTGGGGTCCATTCGTTACGTCTAGCTCTACTACATTGATGTTTTCGATGTCAGCTAGTTCTTTCGCTTTGTTAGCGTTTCTTCCGTTAATGTCACGCATTGTAGCATAGACAGTGTATCCATTTGCTGCACAGCTTTTTGCTGTAAGGTAACCGAAGCCACTATTAGTGCCGGTCACTAGTACTATTTTTTTCATTTTTTGTGTGTTTTAAATTGTTACACAAAGTTACTATCATTAGTTACATTATGTAACTATTAAGGCAGTTTTAACAATAAAATATTGTTACTTTGTGGTAACTAATAAGGTGAAGAATGAACAAAGGCAATTATAAATGTCCGTTGACACAAGCCTTAGGGGTAATAGGTGGCAAATGGAAACCACTTATCATTTACCAATTGGAAAAATCCAAAAAGAGGTTTGGTGAGATAGATACAAATATTCCTGGAATTTCTCGGAAGGTGCTAACAACGCAATTGAATGAACTAGTAGAAGATAAACTAGTAGAAAGAACAGCATATGCAGAAACACCACCCAGAGTTGAATATTCACTGACCGAAAAGGGTAAAGAATTGATACCAATTTTGAGGTCTATTGCCAAATGGGGTAACTATCTAGTACAATAAGCAGGCTGCGATATCGATTAACGGTAGATGGTTTACAATGCAACTTTCTCCTACTACTTATTTCAATAAAGATTGAATTAAATTCTAAAGCGGTATCAATATTTATCCTAAACTGTAGTTCTGAATATACTACCTAAACAGCCAATAAGATTTGTAGGTTGTAGTAGTTATATTTGCACCATTATGAAAAAGGAAATTGTAGTAAGTGGCATACGCTCAACTGGATATCTGCATTTGGGCAATTATTTTGGTGCCATACAGAACTATGTAAAGATGCAAGATGCACATGAATGTTATTTTTTTGTGGCAGACTATCACTCACTTACCACCCACCCAGACCCAAAAGACCTAAAAAAGAATGTTTACAGAGTAGTAGCTGAAAACGTAGCAAGTGGTCTGGATCCAGAAAAAGTTGCACTATATGCACAAAGTGACTTGCCAGAAATACCAGAGCTATACCTGATGTTGAACATGCTGGCATACATGGGTGAATTAGAAAAAGTGCCGACATTCAAAGACAAAGTACGATTGCAGCCTGATAATGTAAATGCGGGATTGTTAACCTACCCTGTATTGATGGCAGCGGACATACTGATACACAGAGCAGTAAAAGTACCAGTAGGTAAGGACCAAGAACAACATCTGGAAATGGCTAGAAACTTTGCCAACAGATTTAACGGTAGGTATGGTACTGATTTCTTCCCAGAGCCTCAAGTTTACCGATTCAACAATGACACTGTGAAAATAATGAGTCTGGATGGTAACGGAAAAATGAGCAAGAGCGAAAATGTAAATGCAACTATATACCTGAGCGATGATGACGACACGATAAGAAAGAAGATAATGAAAGCGAAAACAGATCAAGGCCCAACTGTACCCAACGCAGAAATGCCTGATTATATATCAAATCTTTTTTTGCTATTACAATTGACAGCATCACCAGATATCACAGCACACTACACTAGTGCCTACAATAACTGCAATATAAGATATGGCGACATGAAAAAACAATTGGCAGAAGATATGGCTGCTTTCGTGAAACCTATCAGAGAACATGCTGCTGCATTGCAGCAGGATGAGCAAACCATAAAAAGAATATTGAAAGATGGTGCTGAGAAAGCTAGAATAAGTAGCCGTGCCACAATTGAAGAAGCTCGAAAACTGATAGGCATCAATTATTATCAGTAAACGCTAGAAAATACACCAAAACCAAAAGTCAGTTTCATAACAGCAAAATGCTATACCTGAAACTGACTTTTTAGTGTGTTTAATATTCTATTTTCTACCCTATTTACAGAATTGTGGCCTTTACATCAGTAAGTATATCCAGTGTTTCTTCCTTGCTATTTCCTTCAGCATAAACCCTGAGTAGCGGTTCGGTGCCAGAAGCACGCAACATCACCCAACCACCATTATCTAAGTGATATTTTATACCATCAATTGATTCTGTTCTATTGAATCCATATTTACCAAAACGTGTATAACCACCAGCAGCAGCTTTTGCTATTATGGCATTTTTCTTGTCATTTTCTATATGCAAATCATGACGATCATATACGAAAGTGCCAACGATATCATAGATCTCTTGGCATAATTCCTTTAATGTTCTGCCCGATTTAGTCATGAATTCATACAAAACTAGACCATCGTAAATACCATCACGTTCGGGTATGTGTCCCTTCACGGCAATACCCCCACTCTCTTCGCCACCTACGAGTACATCGTCGTGTACCATGATTTCGCTGATGTATTTGAAACCAATCTGGGTTACCTCTACAGGTATACCATAATGCTCGCACAGTTTTTTTACACGGTCGGTAACAGAGAAAGCTATAACCACCTTGCCATTCATACCCTGATACTTGTGTAAATAATTGACAAGCAGAAGAAGGATGTTATGAGCATCAACAAAGTTGCCATCTTCATCATAAAGCCCAATACGGTCTGCATCACCGTCGGTAGCTAAACCAATTTTAATTTCGGGTGATGTAGCAACCGTTGTTGCTAACTCCTGCAGATTTTTATGGAGAGGCTCGGGTGCTTGACCTTTAAAACCCGGATTATCTTCGCAATGTATAAGTACTGCATCAGGCAACAAACGGCGAATAACATTCTGACCAGCACCATACATTGCATCGTAAGCTAGTTTGAATGGAGATTTTGCTAAAGCATCAAAATCAAACTTTTCTTTAAGATATTCAACATATAAGTCTTCTAAAGCAATATACTGCAGCAATCCAGCATCTTGCCAATGCTGCATAGCATACTCAGGCATTTCCACCTCATCTGGTATCAATGCTTCTACGGCCGCAATGACCTTTGGGCTGGAGGGTCCGCCATGAGCACCCTTCAGTTTATAGCCGTTATAAGTAGGAGGATTGTGCGAAGCAGTTATTACTACACCTTGATGCGCATTCAACTTTAATACACCTAATGATATCATTGGAGTACTGATAAAACCATCAGCCAATAATACCTTCACACCATTGGCGCACAATACTCCAGCAGCAGTTTCTGCAAACAACTTACCACCAAAACGACAATCGTGACCAACCACTACCGATGGGTTTTGATGGTTTGCATGTAGCCAATCGGCCAGTGCCTTGCTTACACGCGCTACATTGTAAACGGTGAATTCTTTAGCGATTATAGCTCGCCAGCCATCCGTACCAAACTTTATTTTTTCTGTGATCATACTATATAGAAATGAGTTATCGCTAAATATTAAGGAACACAAAAGTATAAAACGTTTTTTACCGATAAGCTATATAATTTTACTCACTGAAACAATAGATATGCAGACGATACTAAAATCAATTGACCCGGCAACAGGACAGATAATAGGAGAATACCCAGCTGATACCAACGAAAAAATAGAGTCAGCTCTTCAGCAAGCTACAGCAACTTTTGACATATGGCGAAAGATGAGTTTTGCAAAGAGAGGTAGCATACTCAAAAAAATAGCAAAGGAAATAAGGAAAGAAAAAAATAACCTAATTGCATTGGCCGCATCAGAAATGGGCAAACCAGTATTGCAAGGTCAATATGAAGTTGAGAAATGTGCATCAACACTAGAGTTTTATGCTGATAGAGGCGCAGAATTTCTGAAAGATGAGCTAGTGAAAACAGATGCCATCAAGAGTTATATTTCCTATCAACCCTTGGGAACGGTGTTAGCAGTAATGCCATGGAATTTTCCCTATTGGCAGGTTTTCAGAGCATTTGCGCCAACCGTAATGGCGGGTAATGTTATGATATTAAAACATGCATCGAATGTAAGTGGGTGTGCATTGGCCATAGAAAAACTTATTGTCAAAGCTGGCGCACCAGTTGGTCTGTTGCAGACGCTGCTCATTAGTGCCGACCGAGTAGAAGGGCTAATTGACGATAGCAGAATAGCTGCAGTGACACTGACTGGAAGCACTGCTGCCGGCAGAAAAGTAGCTGAAGCAGCAGGTAGAAACCTAAAAAAAGCTGTGCTGGAACTGGGTGGAAGTGACCCCTATGTTATACTGGCGGATGCTGATATGGACAAAGCAGTAGAAATAGCCCTTAGAGGTAGACTTGTAAACACTGGGCAAAGCTGCATTGCTGCCAAACGGTTTGTAGTGGATAAAAAGGTAAGGAAAGAGTTTGAAAAGAGATTTACTGAAGAGATGAGAAAAGTAACCTATGGCAACCCAATGGATGAAAACAATAGGATGGGCCCGATGGCAAGAGTTGACCTTAGAGACGAACTGCACAAACAAGTAATGGAAAGCATAGTAAAAGGAGCTAAACTACTATGTGGAGGTTTTATTCCAGAAATGGAAGGTGCTTTTTACCCAGCGACAGTTCTTACCAACGTAAAAAAAGGTATGCCAGCCTCCGATGAAGAACTTTTTGGACCAGTAGCGGCCATTATAGAAGTGAAAAATGATGAGGAAGCTTTAAAAATTGCTAATGATACTATCTATGGATTGGGTGGTGGAATCATATCTAACAATAGAAAACTGGCTGAACGATTGGCAAGAGAAGAGTTGCAGGCTGGCAATTGTTATGTGAATGACTTTGTGCATTCGGACCCATTATTACCCTTTGGTGGTATTAAACAAAGTGGTTACGGACGAGAGCTC
>CAMDNC010000144.1 GCA_945902755.1 Flavipsychrobacter stenotrophus | reverse complement strand
CCATCAAAACACATGAAACAACCGGAAACAAACCGGAAATTATAAATAAAATAATATGACAATAAAACCTAACCAACCTGCAACCCACATCAGGAAAACGCTAAAATCACACATATCATGTTGCAAACAAAAACCACTGGAAAATGTCTACATACCGGAAAAGTGAATAGCATTGATAATCAACGACTTATCCATAAAAACACATCAAACAACCGGAAACAAACCGGAAATGAATAATTACCAGTTTGGGTATAATGTGCACACCAATATAGTGGCTAAAGCCCCTACAATGAGGCCAAAGTTAAAGAACGCGGTGTTTAACAAGTTTAACATATCGGGTCATATAGCGGATTTTCAGTACCTGAGCGAGAACGAAATATTTGATGCCGATGAAACAATAGCTGCACTGCGTAGTGAGTTAGGTGTGCCTAAGATGTTGGCACATATTGCAGCTGTGTAAGTATGTAGGTATTAGATTTTTTACGCCGACAGTAGTGTAGGTCTATACTCGGGGTATTTTATTGATGTGTCAAGGTCAGCCCCTCATTGCACAGCCAGTAAAAGGAGCAACACAAAGCCCGCTGTTCGTATTGATAAAGCAGATGACCAAGAAGAAAAATAGGTGGTGTGTGCAAGGCGGGATAGTAAAGTATAGATGGCTACCCTTAATTTTGATAAATGGAGTAGTTCATTGCTTCCAGACATCAGTTTTCGCTCCACCCAAAACAGCTATTTTTTTCATGCAGGCTTTAAAGGATGATATAACAAAAATGGCAGGTGAGCATCCTGAGCACTTGGAATATGTACTTTCTAAGTTTGTGCAACAAAAGTTAAAACGGGGAGAATATCTGTTTGTAGCGGGTCAGGTTTGCCGATCTGTGTATTTTGTGCAAAGCGGACTGCTACAAGTTTTTTACGTAAACAGTGATGGTGTGGAGAAAACAGCTGACATCGTAACAGGTAATAATTGGTTTAGTGATATCGATAGTTTCAAGAACGGTATTCCATCGCAGGTAAGTGCGAGGGCTGTGAAATCGACGGTGCTGTACAAAATAAATAGAGAGACCTTTCAGGCACTCATGCAAAAAGTGCCAAAGTTTGCAGAAGTGTATCTCACTATCATAGAGGGGAAATACAAAGAGTCTTCAAGCCGAATTACGGCAATAAATGGATTGAACTCGACTGAGAGGATAGCGTGGCTACGTAAAAACAAACCTGAGTTCTTATTGCAGGTTTCTGACAAATTAATTGCTTCTTACTTGGGTATATCGAAAGAAACGTATTGTAGACAAAAACAAGTCAGGAAAACTGTTGAGAATTGTCAATAATCAGGACGAACAGCTTGCCTATCTTAGCAGCAAAAATGTTTTCGTATTTGCGCACACTCATCATCATTTTTCTTTGTCTGTGGTCAGCTACTATGTACGGTCAGCAATGGGGGCTGGGCAGTATAAAGGGCAAAGTAATAGACATGGATAACAAACGCCCTATGGTGGGCGCGGTAATATCATTGGACCAGACTGCAACAAGTGCTGTGACTGATAGCTTGGGCTTTTTTGAGCTGGGGCGTGTGACATCGGGGGGGCATGTGCTAGTAATAAGCCTAGTGGGATATGAAACGAGATTGGTGACGGATGTGAATGTACTGCCTGACAAAACAACCTTCAGAGAAATAGGCCTGCATGAAGCGGTCAATACGCTGAAGGGAGTGGAAGTGAAAACATTTAAATATGAAAACAACAGAGTAACACCTGTATCTTCTTATAGCTTTTCGAGAGAAGAGATAGCATTGAACCCAGGATCGCAGGGCGACATCTTCAGGGCTATAGGTATGCTGCCGGGCGTGTCGAGTAGCGGAGGTATCTACTCAGCAATAGCGGTGCGTGGGCAGGGGGTGAGAGACAATGTGTATATGGTAGATGATATACCGCTCACTGAAGTGGGGCATCTGGAAGGTAATAGTTTTTTTAATGACCCCAATGGTGGAAGGTTCAGCATTTTTGCGCCAAGGGTGATAGATAATGCACAATTTCAGGGAGGTGGTTTTGGGCCAGAATATGGCAGAAGAAGTGCCTCAAATTTGGTACTGGGGATAAAGGAAGGCAATAAAGAAAATACCATTGTTGACGGGCAGGTAGACCTGCTAGGTATAAATGTGAACTATGATGGACCGGCAAAAGCTATAAAAAATACCAATGTTTTCTTATCGGCACGGTATCAAAACTTTTACGGCCTTGTAAATCTGGTGGGTTTGAAAGATATAGGACTGCCCATATATGGTGATGTGATACTAAAAACAACCACACAAATAAACCCAAGCAATAAACTATCGCTGCTGGCAATAGTAAGCCCTGAAAGCTATGTGAGAGATATAGACAACGTATATGCAGATAAAAAACTGAACCTTCTGTATCTGCCCAATTTTAGGAGAAATAAAATTGTGTTGGGCTTGAACCTGAGGACACTGACCAGTAAAAAGAGCTACTGGAAAAACATACTTTACTACACCGCTTACACATCGGACGTGGCAGTGGGCAAGGCTTACCCAGATGCGGATTCGCTGGGCAACCTGAACAATGGAGTGATACCGTACATTGGTACTATTCAGTCGCAAAACTATAGCGAATCGAAGGTGGGCTATAGGTCGCTGTTTAACCTTACAATAGATAAAAATCAAAAAATAGCATCGGGTGTTGAGGTAGACGTACTGAACCTGAGAAATGAGAGAACACTGAACCAAAATGACACCAATTTTATATATGCAGCCACCGATGTCAACAATCCAGGGTTAAAGTTTCAACCCATTAGCCCGCAGTTTGTGAATGCTAGCTTTAGTAATTACAACGTTAATGTTTCGGGATTCGTGAATTACTCTGTTCTGTTGGGGAAAAAAATATCGGTAAATGCGGGAGTGAGGTATGATTATTCGGGATTTTCTGACCAACATGTAGTATCGCCCAGACTGAGCGGCAGCTATTTTGTGAATGAACAAAACAGTTTGAATTTTGGTTGTGGTATTTACTATCAAGACCCTGTATACTCTGATATTGCCGACCAACCCAAGGGCAATAAACTGAAGATGGAGCAGGTAAATCAGTACATACTAGGATACAGAAGATATATTACTGCAGATTTAAAACTGACGATAGAAACCTGGTATAAAGACTTTGATAACATGGTGGTGAATGCCATAAACGGTACGGTACTGAAAAATAATAATGGTACAGGCTGGGGCAAGGGACTAGACATTAATGTGACCAAAAGACTAGTAAACAAGGTGCATGGCCAAATAGGGTACTCCTATATAGACATAAAGCGAAATGACAACAACGGAACGGGAGTGTATGATTTTGCGTTTAGCCAGCCTCATCAGTTTAACTTTATGATCAGTTATAAGGCATCCAAGCGCTGGCTTTTTTCGATGAAGTATAGATATGCTACTGGAAAGCCGAAAGATAATTACATTATTCATAGAGATGTATTAAACAATGCTAACTACCTACGGTATTCAAAAGAACTGATAGGCAAAAATGAACTGAGATTGCCTGATTTTACAAGTTTGGACATAAGAGCTAATTACAACTTCAGATTTAGAAAGGCCAACCTGACTATATTTATGGACATAGTCAATGTTTTCAACAAGCAGATAGCTAATGGTGAAGGTTTTAACCCAATAACGGGAAAAAACTATTATGACGGATTGGCTATTTTCCCGACCGGAGGTTTGAAGTTTGAATTTTAGGGTGGAAATATGGAAAGGTATGCCTCACCCAGAAGCAATAAAAGCAAGTGGAGGTTTCAGGGTAGGATGATGTACAATCGTTCCGAACTTGGATAGGATGTTGTAGGGTAAGGCTGACTGGCAAGCAAAGCTTCCCACTGCCCTAAAAGTACAAGAGCTGCGACGCAAACAACGATGCTAGCGGCACTATGGCTGTTGCCAAAGAGAAAAATGTGATGGGAGTGGCGCGAGGAGTGATATATACTGCTACATATTGTGTGTGTAAAGAGTTACCTTTGGGCTCTAAAAAACGTACTTATGTTGTTCCTTGATTTCGAAAAACCATTGGAGGATTTGCATGCACAGCTTACCAAACTGAAGGAAATATCTGCTAAAAATAAGGTAGATGTATCGAACAGTATAAGGGAGCTGGAAAGCACAATAGAAGTAACCCGTACTAAGCTATATGAAAACCTGACTCCATGGCAGCGTGTGCAACTGAGCAGACACCCGGAGCGCCCCTATACACTGTACTACATAGACCAGATATTTACCAACTTTACAGAACTGTATGGCGACAGGCAAGTAAAAGACGACAAGGCTATGGTAGGCGGTATGGCTGAGCTGAACGGCATGCCAGTAATGGTGATGGGGCAGCAAAAGGGCGTGAATACCAAAATGCGCCAGCTACGCAACTTTGGGATGGCTAACCCTGAGGGCTACCGCAAGGCACTAAGGCTAATGAAAATGGCCGAGAAGTTTAACAGACCTATAGTGACATTTATAGATACTCCAGGCGCGTTCCCGGGATTGGAGGCAGAGGAGCGTGGACAGGCGGAGGCAATAGCCCGCAACCTGTTTGAGATGGTGAATATGAAAGTGCCGGTAATATGTATCATAATAGGCGAAGGTGCATCGGGCGGGGCACTGGGTATAGGTATAGGCGACAAAGTGGTGATGCTGGAGAATACATGGTATTCGGTAATATCGCCAGAGTCTTGTTCATCCATATTATGGAGAAGCTGGAACTTTAAAGAAAAAGCTGCTGAACAACTGAAGTTGACATCGAAAGACATGAGTGGTTTTGGGCTGGTGGATGATGTGCTACCAGAGCCAATAGGAGGCGCCAACACCAACCCAGCCGAAATGGCGGAAATAATTAAAGAATATTTGGTATCTACACTTGCCGAACTGGCTAAGCTATCGCCAGAAGAGCGAATCAGTGAGCGAATAGAGAAATTTTCGAAAATGGGCTTTTATGAAGAGGTAGCTGATGAAGCTTAGTGCAACTACAAAAAATATTTTATATATTTTAGCTGAGTAAAATTTAAGATTAATAGTGGCGAATAAATAGTTTAATAATTTTACTCTATTGACATTTGCTATTTATTATTATTTGTCTTACATTTACCAACAAATAACAAAACAGCCGAAAGAAAACACGTGAATAAAATAAACACCACCCCATCTCCATATTTGATTTCTATAGTAAGAACTTCTTGACAAGTTTAAATTACAATTTAAAACAATAATATGGCTTATCAACAACTCAAAGGTACTGGTGTAGCACTTGTGACACCATTTCTTAAAAACGGAAGTGTAGACTATCCGTCTCTCGAAAAAATAGTAACGCACACCATAAAGGGTGGTGTAGATTTTTTGGTGGCATTGGGTACCACTGCCGAAACCCCCACCCTTACGGGTCAGGAAAAGCAGGAACTGTTAGCAGCAATTGTAAGATTTGCAAACGGAGAAGTGCCAATAATATGCGGCATAGGAGGCAACAATACCACTGAAGTGCTGCAACAACTAAAGGAATATGACCTGAGTGGTGTAGCTGCCATAATGAGTGTAACGCCCTACTACAATAAACCAACGCAAGAGGGGTTGTACCAACACTTTAAAGCAATAGCAAACGCAACAGAATTGGCGATAGTATTGTACAACGTGCCAGGCAGAACCGGATGCAATATGCTACCTGCTACTGCTATAAGGCTGGCCAATGAGTTTAAAAACATAATAGCAGTAAAAGAAGCAAGTGGTAATATGGCGCAGTGTCTGGAACTAATACAAAACAAACCAGATCACTTAACAGTACTATCGGGCGATGACGACCTTACACTAGCACACATGGCGATAGGCATGGAAGGTGTAATATCAGTAGCTGCCAACTGCTTTACGAAGGAGATAACTGATATCATCAACTTGTCGATTGTGGGGAAATTTGACAAAGCAAGAAAGGTGTTTTATAGAATACTACCGGCTATTAACCTCTTGTTTGCTGATGGTAACCCTGCTGGTGTAAAATACATATTGTCGCAAATGGACATTTGTGAAAATCGCCTTAGGTTACCGTTAGTACCTGTGAGCGAGGGTACAGCAAAAAAGATAGTTCAGTATTTGAAAGCAGAATAAAGAACATTGATGATAGTATGACTAGAAGAAAAATGTCCTGTGAGCGAAACGCTACAGGACATTTTTAGTTTTGCGAATGGCGTTCTGTTATTTTGCCAAACAATATCCGATGTAAAACTGAGCTGAAGTAGTGGTCCAAGAGCCTGGATACTTGCCTGAGTCATTGATATTCCAAAATCCCTTGACAAAACGGGCACCAGCAATAAAATTGAGGGGTAAGATGCCCTCTGCCCCAAATACAAAGGAAGCATCGAAAGGTTTGAAATATCGTCTTCCGTCTTGCGTGTTGTTTTCGTCGGCTCGTGGAAAGGTAGATATTTGTGGACCTACATGAATTTTCACATATTCAATGGGTCTGAACTCGAATAATAGCGGAACATCAAAGTTGATAACATTGACACTTTTGCCAAAAGTATTGTTTTTGTATTCTACCCCTCGCACAGTGCCCTCCACTCTCAGTCCAAACATTTTTTTGTGAACACTGAGGAACAACCCCACTAACGGACCTGGATTGTAGGTTTCGTTCCAAACAGTGCTGCCTGACAAATGCTGAAATTGTGCGCCTGCTCTGATGCCAATAGTAGCTACAGACAAATCTCCATTAGAATAAACCTTGTATAAACTGGGCGTATGAGCATATACATTTGCGGCAAAAAATGTAAATACCAGCGAAAACAAAGACAAAGCAGGTCGTTTCATATGGGGTGTTTTGTGCAAATATAGATGTTAAGTGCAGCAATACAAAGAGGGAACTACAATGATTTTGCTTTTTAAAACACTATGATAACACCAGCTATGGTGGTAATATTACAAAATAGGAATATTGTAATTTTGACGAAAACAAACTCTTAGAAATGACTGTCAACGACATAATGAGCGAACTGAAAACGTATGGCAATGAGCAGATAAAAAAGATACTACTCAAACATGGAGTGCAAGAACCACTGTATGGTGTAAAAGTAGAGGACCTAAAAAAGATACAAAAGAAAATAAAAAAGGATTACTCACTGGCTAAGGAGCTATACATGACGGGTAATGCGGATGCTATGTACCTAGCTGGGCTAATAGCTGATGACGATAATATGACGGCCGAAGATCTGGATGAATGGGTGAGTAGGGCAACATCGGCCAACATAAGTGAGTATACTGTGCCATGGGTGGCTGGTGGTAGCCGATATGGTATGCAACTGGGAATGAAATGGATAGACGCACCCGAAGAATACATAGCCACAGCAGGATGGGCTACCCTGAGTGGGCTGGTGAGTGTGACACCTGATGAACAACTAGACCTGACCACACTACAACAACTATTAACCAGAATAGAACAACTAATAGCTACCAGCCCCAACCGTGTGCGCTACCAGATGAATAACTACATGATATGCCTGGGTGCCTACGTAAACTCACTAACCGATGATGCACTGGCTACTGCTGCCAAAGTGGGTAAAGTAAGTGTAGAAATGAACGGCACAGCATGTAAAGTACCAGACGCTGGTGAGTACATAGCTAAAATAGCTGCTAAGGGTACGCTGGGAAAGAAAAAGAAGATGCTAAAATGCTAGTAGTAAAGTAATAAAAGCGAATGGGCTACTAGATTACCTAATCCCACAACGTCCTCACTATACTTGGCTTTATAGCATCGGCAGTATCTGTCAGCGCTGCTTTTTTATCGACTTTGTGTGCTTGAAGCTGGGTGTCGGGGCAAGGGCGGATGAGGGGTTGCAAGTGTTCTTTTCGGGCAGTGGTATCTAGCCAAGCTGGAATGGTGTCGGTATTGAGTACGAAGGGCATGCGCTGACCGTGGTTGTGTATAGTAGCCATCATTGCATTGGCTGGCGTGGTAATGATGCTGCAGGTGCGCACCATTTCACCCGTTTGGGTGTTTACCCATTCATCCCATATTCCGCCTAATAGCAGTGGTGCGCCATCGGCTGCATATATATAGAAAGGTTGTTTGTCGCGCCCCAGGTGTTGCCACTCAAAAAAACCTGCTACGTACACCACACATCGCTTTTGTGCCGCTGACCTGAAGGACGGTAAATCAAACAACGTCTCGCACCGTGCATTCAGTGTTTTGTTCCATAGTTCGTGTGCCTTTTGGATGTTTGGCATACCGGCAGGTATGAGCCCCCACACCACAGGCTGCACCGCACTGGGCGTGTCATTGGTGGTCACTGGTAGCTCTGGATGGTCAAAACCACTGACGGTGAATCTGGTGGGATATTCCCCCACCTCCACCCCACTACCTAGCTTTTCTTTCAGAGCCCCCTTGGTGGGTGTAGCTACATGATAACACATATATGGCTTTGTAAAAAGCGGGTATAACCCTATTGTTTGATGATTATTTTCTCCGAATAATTATGAAACTCATCGCTGTATCTGAGTATGTAATTACCGTTTGGCAGCATTAATTCAATTGGCAGACTCGAGGACACATCAATGTTACTATAATGCACTTTACCCAACATGTCGCAAATACTAACTGCTCTAGTTCCGGTCGCCTTTTTACT
>CAMDNC010000143.1 GCA_945902755.1 Flavipsychrobacter stenotrophus | reverse complement strand
CCCATGTACTGCAACTATTGCAATCCTTAATTGGAGATAGTGTGCAGTGTCGGTTATAGACTGCCATAATGCAGAATAAAAATGAGTCTTTGCAATTGCATTGCGAAGCACTTATTAAAAGATTGGTATGAGAGACTTCAATTTCAAATTACAGACTTGTTACTTGGGGTGATGTACTAATTAGCTGGCACACAGTGATGGGTTATATACCAAGATTCCCGCCCAAACATACCCAACGAAATCCGGCAGGAAAAAATATAAGTTACTAAAAATTAAAAGGCTACATAAATTATAGCCTTTTAATTTAAATTTATGAGGTCTAATCAAATTATACAAACAAGATGATATCGAAAGGAATCAAAAAATGGCCAACTGAATTAATTTCCGACACTTTACCCAATAGTTACAGCCTACATTTTGAACGGGTGTTTGATCTAGAGATTAGTATATCTACCTCTCATATTGTTAGACAAGATATAGAATTTGGAGTATCGGTTTTTTACTACATCAACAAACAGCGAACCTTTGAATTCTCTACAATTAGTAAGTTCAAATTCTCAAACCCACTGCATGAAGAGGCTACCTTACAATTTGGGTACGGATGTGTAAAGTCAGCAATTACCGACTTCAACGAACTGATTTCCAAACATAAGTCTGAACTTGCCTATGTTTCTGGCGAAGCTATTCAGCATCCTATGCCAGACCCCAAAGAGTGTAAAGAGCTTATCCATCGAATTTGGAAACTTAATCTACCAATGAACTGATATCTGATCTCTGCTTCGACTAGCGCAAGTTCTCTTATACACAAGGCTGCGCTTCATACTCGTACCAATAAGAACCGTAGTATTTATGGTAGCTAACATAGTATATCACATAAGCACAAACATCGCTACTACAATGAGTTAGCTAAAGGTAGAACAACCGTGACAAATAGGCATAGAACGTTTTGAAGGTGCATTGCATAAGATTTCAGGAACTCGCCTTACTTACTAAGGACTGATGTGCAAATAGGGCAAACACCTTATAGAATTATTAAGGCTACAAAACTGGTAGCCTTTTTTGTACTTTTGTATAATGAAAAAGGGATTTATTTTTTGGCGGGATAAGCAATACATATCAAAAGAATCGTATCATCCAATAATATTTTGGAAGTATACTGACTCAAATGAGTTTGTTGGATTAATGATTACACATGCGACTGCCTCAGAGTATGGAAATTTGAATTTAAACGACAATTCTTATTTTGATGAAAAGAAGGGCGATTTCAGCAAGACATTTATAGTAAATGCTTTGCTGCTTAAACCGGTTGATTGGTTGGCGGGTTACTCCAAAATTGGACAATTATCGGAAAAAGGCATAAAGTATGTAGAGTCGGTAACAAAGGGAATGAATCCCATCACATGGGATGATTATAATGCGTCGAAATAAATCTTGTCCAATACGTATACAGTTCCCAAAAAAATTATACGTGCCCTAGACTATACGGGTATGTTACCTATGACGACACCCACACCGACTGCCCCGAAGATGTGGAAGATGAGTTATTTGATAGGTACTATGACCTTTATGAGGATGAGCCAACATGGAATATCAAGGAAGATGTAGAGGGGTGAGGTCCATACAAACAAAAGCCTAACTTTACTGTAAGTAATAAATCTACTCTACTGTGAAGACTATTGTTATAAATGTTGATGAAAAATCCTCGGCTAAGTTATTTCTCGACTTGGCTAAAAAAATGCATTTTAAAGCTAGAGTACTTACCGACCGGCAAAAAGAGGAATGGGCATTGCTGGCAATGATGAATGCCAGAGAAAAAGAACCAGAGTTGCCTGTAGAAAGTGTATTAGACATATTAAGGTAGATATAATATAGTTAGGTTTATGACTGTGTTTTATTTTAAGCATTTACCATATATACATATTAATTATATTTTTAATTGAATGATTGCTGTGTGATTTATAAAAATTAAGGTACAAAACTGGAACGAATTATGGTCGTCAAATGCTATTTTTACTAACATAAAAAATCAAGAACAGAGCTATGATAAACGCTCTTTTAATTTGCAATCAAATAAAATAAATATGGAGAAAGACCTTGATTTTAAAATAATAGGACTTGCAAAAGCATTAAAGCAAAATACATTGGAGGTGCCACCAAATCAACGAGAATATTCTTGGGTAGCTGATGCCCAAGTTAAAGAGTTGCTACTAGATATAAATAAGTCATTAAGAAAACCTGATAAGCCTTATTTTCTGGGTACAATTGTACTAACTACTGGTAAAGGTGGAAAACTTGAGATTGCAGACGGGCAACAAAGATTAGCTACTACTACCATGATATTAGCAGCAATTAGAGATTGGTTTCGAGCAAAAGGTGATACAGATACTTATAAATCAATAGAAACAGATTTTTTATTTTCATTTGATAGAGTACAGCGAGAAACTATTTCTAAACTAACATTAAATGTAGATGATAATGAATATTTTAAATCTAAAATATTAAATCCACAAAAAAATTCACCCCAAACAGAAATTAGACGTTCACATAGACTCATTGCTGAAGCCTATCAATACATCAAATCATATATTGAAAATATAGAGAGAAATGGAGGAGAAACAAACACAAGGATAATTCTAAATGATTGGATTACCTACTTAGAAGAGAAAGCTAATGTTGTAATGCTTATAGTTGCAAATGCAGAAAATGCTTTTATGATGTTTGAAACCTTAAATGACAGGGGACTAAAAACATCACAAGTAGATTTGGTTAAAAATTACATTTTTAATGTTGCTACTGATAGATTATATGAAGCGCAAAGGCTTTGGTCATCTATGAAGGGAGCTGTAGAAAGCGTGTCCGATGATGATGATATCATGATCGACTTTTTGCGAGCTGCTTGTTGCTTAACATCAGGTCTAACGACTAAGAAAGAAATAATGAAGAGAATACAAGATAGCGTACAAAGTAAAACACAAGCGTTGCAGACAATGACATTGTTTGAAGAATTGAGTAAAGAATATGCAACTATTCTAAACCCAGATCACCCAAGATGGAATGACTATAATAAAGATGTAAGAAGTGCAATAACTGCTATAAACTTATTTGGTGTAACGCAAATACGCCCACTAATGCTGGCAGTTGCAAATAAATTCAACAAACAAAATACAGCAACAGCATATAAAAAAATAGTATCGTGGTCTGTAAGATTTATGATAATGGGTATAAGGGGTGGGAGACTAGATGAAGGATATGCAAAGTTAGCGCATAAGATTTACATAGGTGAAATACGCATAGAAAATGACCTTAAACGAGAAGCTGAGAAAATAGTAGTCGGAGATGCGGAATTTCAATCCGCTTTTGAAAATGCTAAAGTTGGTGTTTCAAAGATTGCACGATATTATCTACGTTCGTTGGAAACAACTTTACATCAAGAAGGTAACCCAGAATTTGTTCCCAATGAATCTAATGTGATAAATCTTGAACATATAATGCCTGAATCAATAAATGTTCAATGGGCTCATCTAAAACAACAAGACATTGACACACACCTTAAAAGAATAGGGAATTTAGCATTAATGCAAGCACAAAAAAATTCAGATATTGGTAATGCTTCTTTTGAAGAAAAGAAAAAGATATATTCTACATCCTCATTTTTACTGACATCACAACTGAATTCTGTAGACGTTTGGGATACTAAGAGTATCGAACAAAGACAAAAAACATTAGCAGAATTAGCTGTTAAAACTTGGTCATTGTAGTTAAACCCAAAACAATAAAAATGAAGAGGGAATAAAAACAAATCAACAACATTTATTTTAATAATATTAAAAACATGCCGCCCAAATCTGTCGATAACATTGGCTTATTTTCGAATTTTCTAAAGAAATTAGGAAATATAAAATTTAACCGAAACACTCATGAGTATTTTTTCCGTGGACATGCAGCTATTGTTGAAGAAATTTTACCTAAAATTTACAGAAAAAAAACAGTTACTACCGCGTCAAGTGTTGGTGAGAAGGCTATTATTCAAAATGAGGATAAAATATTCAAGGAAATTATTTTGAGAGCACCTCAGGATTTTGTTCAGGAACAAACCACTATTGAAAAGCTAGTAAAAATGCAGCATTATGGGTTACCCACTAGATTATTGGATATTACTTCAAACCCTTTAGTTGCATTATATTTCGCAACACAAAAAGGAGACGAAAAGAATGCAAACGGTGAAGTAATTATACTGAAAATCCCAAAAAGTAAAATTAAATTTTATGATAGTGATACTGTAAGCATACTAGCTAACATTGCAAAAATGAAATCAGATTTTTCATTTCCAAAAGACAGTTCATACTTGTTGCATGAGATTAGAAAGGATGTACCTACGTTCTTGGAAATCATGGAGGAAGAGGATGTAAAAAGTGTTGTGCCCGTAAAGGTAAAACTTAATAATAATAGGATTGTAAGACAAAGCGGTGCATTTTTGCTTTATGGAATTAATGAAGAAAAAAATGTGCCTGCGCAAATAAATTCAAACTGGATTGAAAGGAAAATTGTTATTGATAGAAAAGACAAAACTGGACTTCTAAAAACATTAAAGTTACTTGGCATAAACGGTAGTACTCTTTATCCTGAAATCGACTATCAGGCAGAAGACCTTATTGAAACATATGAATACAGGGATGGCAATCCTAAATTAATATTGCCTCGTCATGAAATTTAATCAACTCTGTAACTTTTCTCCACTGACATGATCTCACAAACACACTGTACTCGACAATTAAGCTGCACGATAGTATTATTTTTGAAATTTTAGCGCTATCATCGTAGGAGATAAAATAATACTATGATTCAACCTATATTAGAAAACGTAGTGTGGAAAGAAGGAAGATATTATGTAGCCCAATGCCTGAATATAGACATTTCGAGTTTTGGTAATACTCGTGAAGAGGCATTAATTAATTTGGACGAGGCTCTAAATCTATATCTTGAAAATGAGTAGGAGACACAAAATAAAAGCAAGCTCACCATTGCCCCAAACGTACAAGAGTGTGACACAACCGGCGATGAATAGAGAACGATAGCTGGCGACATAAATAAAAAATAGGCTGCCCAGAAAATGGACAGCCTATTTTGTGTGTAGTATATCTGATAATACTAGCGGGCTACGTTTACTGCACGGAGCTCGCGGATAACAGTGATTTTTATCTGACCCGGATACTGCATTTCTTTCTGAATCTTATCTGCTATCTCAAATGATAGTTTCTGGCTGTCGGCATCGCTTACTTTATCGGCTTCTACCATCACACGCAGTTCGCGGCCTGCCTGTATCGCATAGGCTTTTTCTACGCCTGTATATGCCATTGCTATGTTTTCCAGGTCTTTGATACGCTGCATGTAGCTTTGCATCATTTCGCGCCTTGCACCTGGGCGGGCACCGCTTATGGCATCGCACGCCTGCACTATGGGCGATATGATGTAGAGCATCTCCATCTCGTCGTGGTGGGCACCTATGGCATTCACTATAGCTGCATGCTCACCGCAACGCTCTGCTACCTTGGCACCCAGCAGTGCATGGCTCAGTTCTGTTTCTTCATCAGGCACCTTGCCTATATCGTGTAGCAGACCAGCACGTTTAGCCAGCTTTACCATCTTCTGACCCAGCCCTAATTCTGCAGCCATGATACCACACAGATTAGCGGTTTCTTTAGAGTGCATCAGAAGGTTCTGACCATAAGATGAACGGAAACGCATTTTGCCTACCAGCCTCACCAGATCTTTGTGCAGACCATGTACGCCCAGCTCTATGATGGTGCGCTCGCCTATCTCCATTATCTGCTCCTCGAGCTGCTTCTTGGTTTTTTCTACCACTTCCTCTATACGTGCCGGGTGTATACGACCATCCTGCACCAAGCGTTGCAGCGATAGGCGTGCTATCTCACGGCGTAGCGGATCAAAGCAGCTCAATACTATAGCCTCTGGGGTGTCGTCTATTATAAGGTCTACACCTGTGGCTGCCTCCAGTGCGCGAATATTGCGCCCTTCCCTACCTATGATTTGTCCTTTTATTTCATCGCTTTCTAGGTTGAACACCGTTATAGCGTTCTCTATAGTTTGCTCAGCAGCGGTGCGCTGTATGCTCTGAATGATGATTTTCTTAGCCTCTTTGGTAGCGTTTATTTTCGCTTCCTCCATTATGTCCTTCACATGAGCCATGGCGCGAGTGCGGGCTTCTTCCTTCACCACTTCCATCAGTTCTACCTTCGCTTGTTCGGCCGATAGTCCTGCTACTTTTTCTAGTCGTTTTACGTGCTCTTCGTGGTGTTTGTCTAGTTCGGCACGCTTTATATTAAATGCTTTAGTCTGACTTTCCAGGTTTTCCTTAAGGGCTTCGTTTTCTTGTACTTGCCTTTGTAGTGCAGATGTTTTATCGTTGAGCTGCTGTTGTTGCTGTTTTAGTTTGTTTTCGTTTTCTACTAATTTCTGGTTGCGTTGTGTTACTTCTTTTTCGTGTGTACTTTTTAGTTGTAAAAAATGTTCTTTGGCTTCGAGTATTTTTTTCTCCTTCAGTGTTTCGGCCAGTGTTTTGGCGTCTTCTATCGTTTTTTTGGCAAGTGCGTCGGCGTCGTCAACCTGCTGTTTTGTGTTTTTAGCAAATATTATCTTGCCTAAAAATATACCTATAATTAAAGCCCCTATCGCCACGACAACGGCTATGATGGTGGATCCCATAATGTTTTAAAGATTTTGTATGATTAATATAATTGACCTGCACACTTTTCATTAACTATATATTTAATGTGAAAGATGGGCATAGTATTAGCGTGCTAAGTTAGTAAAACATTTCGGTAGATGCCAAAATAGGGTTCATACATATATATACACTATGTTAGAAACTAATCTACGACTACAAGACACATAATACTAACTTTACCCAATCAATAAAAAAATACTGACTTAGATTATGCCCATGGTGCTAGGATATGCGTATTGCAATGTGGCTGTGATGCCGGTGAGAATAGAACCCTATCATACCGCAGAACAGACCACACAACTGCTATGGGGCGAAAAAGCAGAAATAACGCAAATAAACAACCGCGACTGGGCTAAGATAAGGTGTGCCTGGGATGACTATGAGGGGTGGTGCAAACTATCACAACTGGGTACGCTGCAAAAGAAGGAATACAGGAAAGGAACTAAATATGGTGTGTGTGGCAGTGGTGCCAAAATAGTGTATGACCATGCTGAAATGCCCCTACACCCAGGCAGTGAGCTACTGGACATGAACGGCGGCAAAATAAAAACCGGAGCAGATACAGGCAAATACAAGGGCGATAAATACAACATTCTAAAAACTGCCCCTAGTGCTGAGGCACTCAGAGAGGCAGCTATGAGCTATCTACATGCGCCCTACCAGTGGGGTGGCAGAAGCCTTAGCGGCATAGACTGCTCGGGGTATAGCCAAATGGTTTATAAACTGTGTAACCACCGAATACTGAGAGATGCATCGCAGCAGGCCACACAGGGTGAACTGGTGGATTTTCTGGTAAATGCGCGCTGTGGAGATTTGGCTTTTTTTGAAGAACGAGAAGGGGCCATTAATCATGTGGGTATGCTGCTAGACAATGAAACCATCATACATGCCACTGACACCGCTGGTAGAGTAGTGATAGACAAAATAGACCAAGGCGGTATAATAAGCCTATCGCTAAAGAAACGTACCCATGCGCTGCGAATGGTGCGGCGGATCGTGAACTATTAATAACTGCCGAATAGCGCTACTGCGTATTTTCTATACCTCATATTAATAGCTATCTTCGCAAAATCTTATTAAATTAATCATTTTATGTATCGTACACATACGTGTGGTGAGCTACGGGCACAACACACCAATACTACAGTAACGCTGGCAGGATGGGTACAAACCATCAGAAAATTTGGGAGTATAACCTTTACTGACCTACGCGACCGATATGGCATTACCCAACTACTATTTAACGAAGCGCTGAATGCCCGCCTAGATGCACAGCCACTGGGCAGAGAATATGTGATACAAGTAACAGGTAAGGTGGTAGAGCGTAGTAACAAAAACACTAAAATACCTACTGGCGATATAGAAATAGAAGTAACGGATTTCAGCATCATCAATGTGGCCGCTACGCCCCCATTTACAATAGAAGAAGAAACTGATGGTGGTGACGAGCTGCGTATGAAATACCGGTATCTGGACCTGCGCCGCCCTACACTCCGCCGCAACATGGAGCTGAGGTATAAGGTAAACAGATCTGTGCGCAACTATCTGGATAGTCAGGGGTTTTGGGATATAGAAACACCGTTTTTGATAAGAAGTACGCCAGAGGGTGCGCGCGACTTTGTGGTGCCCAGCCGCATGAACGAAGGTCAGTATTATGCACTGCCACAAAGCCCACAAACCTTTAAACAACTGCTGATGGTGAGTGGCTATGACCGCTACTACCAAATAGTAAAATGCTTCAGAGATGAAGACCTGCGTGCCGACCGCCAGCCGGAGTTTACGCAGGTAGATTGTGAGATGAGTTTTGTGGAGCAGGAAGATATACTGAACACATTTGAAGGGTTGTTCAAACATGTGTTTTATGATGTGAAGGGTGTGAGTATAACAGAGGATTTTCCGCGTATGACGTGGGATGA
>CAMDNC010000142.1 GCA_945902755.1 Flavipsychrobacter stenotrophus | reverse complement strand
CAGCGCATCGGTAAGGATGGTCACAGAGTGTGTAAGCCCCCAAGCAGCCATCTTTGCCGAAAATAATACTACCGAAAGAAAAGCAATGTATTTCTGTGTGCGAATGGGCATACTGCAAAGCTAATGGAAGTAAATATGGAGGAGGGAGGCAATTTATAAAACGTGCAGAACTTACAAGCAACTTTACCCTATCGCTTACTCACTTCCCCTATTTATTACACTCAGTATATCCTTGTGTATCAGCCCGTTAGTGGCAAGGGTTTGTTTGTCAAATACATTCCCTATGTTGCCGTCAAAGTCGGTGATGGTGCCACCTGCTTCTAGCACTATGAGGTAACCTGCGGCTACATCCCAAGCGCTGAGGTTGTACTCCCAAAAACCATCAAACCGCCCACATGCCACCCAACAAAGGTCTATGGCTGCTGAGCCTAGCCTACGTATAGGCAAACCTTCCAGCACCATTCGCTCAAACACCTTTACAGGATGTTCCAGCGAGTTTTCGGGCCACTTGTAGGGAAAACCAGTGACCAAAAATGCAGTTTTAAAATCGCTCTTGCCAGATACTTTTATCGGATTTCCATTGAGCGTAGCACCCTTACCTTTTTCGGCAAAAAATAATTCATTCATCATGGGATTGTATACCGCCCCCATTATCACACTGCCATTCAGCAGCAATCCTATGCTCACGCAGCACAAGGGTATACCATGCGCAAAATTCACCGTACCATCTATCGGGTCTATCACCCACTGATAGTCTGACAATTGTATGTTCTCACCCGATTCTTCACCTATGATACTATGTGTGGGATAAGTAGCCTTGATTACGCTGATGATCTTTTGCTCTGCCAAATGGTCTACTTCCGTAACCAGATTATTGACACCCTCTTTATGATTGATAACAAAAGTGCCGTTAAAATAGCTCTGTATTATTTTTCCAGCCTCATGTGTCGCATCCAGCAACACCTTCTTTAGTTCTTCCATAGCATCAAAGTTTTAGTTCTTTGCCCAGATAATAGTCTATTACCTTCAGCTTGAAAATGAGATCATATTTGGCACTTATTAGATTAGCCGATGCTGCAAATTCCGAGTTTTGTGTTACCAATAGTTCTACAGTATTTGTTAACCCCAGTTCATAGCGTTTACTGGCAAAATCCAATGCACGTTTAGCAGCATCATGAGCTCGTTTAGCAGCATTATATTTCTGTACAGAATTCAAAGCATTGTTGTGCGCCTTGTACACATTTTGTCTCAATAACAGTTCGGCACTTTCCTCACCTAGCGTTTGCTGTTGCAAGTTTATTTTTGCTTGCCTTACTGCAAACTGAGACTGCCATGAATTAAACAAAGGTATGTTTAGGTTCAACACTACCGAGTGGCGAATGTTGTTACGCAACTGATCGTTGACAGGCACTGTAGGTGTTAGTGTTCTGAATACCGGCTGATACACGGTATCGCCGCTAGGCGCGGCAAAACCAATGGGAGCGAGGCCCACTAATTCGTTTGTTTGCTGAAAACTAAAATAATTGCTCGCATAGTTGGTTCCTACCTGATAAGACAAACTAAGCTGTGGATACAAGTTGCCCTTTGCAGCAGCCAGTGCTTTCTCTGCCGAAGTTACTCTGAGTTTACTACCTTTTATAGAACCGAAATGACCACTTGCCACATTATATACCTCTTCAGGAGTGTTAGCAGCCAGCTCCATTTGGTCACCAGCACTGAGTTGTGGTGTTTGTATGTTCATTGGCTCAGCTAAGTCCAGATTCAGCAGCGCTTTCAAGTCCAATATGGCTGCGTTAAAATCTGCTATTGAATTAATAAGTGTAGCACTATCTGATGCCAGTTGCGATTCTAACTGGGCTACATTCAACTCAGGCAGCCTACCCGCGTCTGCAAACGCTCGAGTTTGGTTGAGCTGAGCCTGCGAAAGCGCCACCTGATTTTTACTGATGTTGATCTGTTCTTTTGCCAGCAATGCGATAAGGTAACTATTAGCCACATTCAATGCTATGTCATCTTTACGTTGATCTAGGTCGGCTAGGGCCGCTTCCAGACTATATCTGTTTCTGGCTATTGTATTGCGTACCTGGTTCCACCCCAACAACAACACATTGCTGGTGGCAGAGGGTCCCAAAAAGTTGTATTCCGATTCCACAAACTGGTTGGTGGTAGGGTTGATGGACCTACCAAAACTACGACCATAAGCACCGCTCACATTTACTGCTGGCAACTGCGACAATTTGCTTTGCGTAAGAGAATGCCGAGCAAGCCGAGCGGTGAGCGAGTCTTGACGAACTGTAATATTATGACTAATAGCATACTGCACACAACGTTGCAAGCTCCAGTTATTATCTATACCAGACTGGGCATTGACATACGAATGCACAAAACAAAAAAATGCAATAAAAGCGGTTAACAAGCGCATACAACAAATGTAAATGAAAAATTGGTTGCTTTAATAATCCACACGTTATCAAAGCACTTTGCGAATACCTCCTCCGAGTTATACAGAATATTTTCTGCTCCGCTTACATTCACCAAAACATTAAAAGCTACTTTGGTATATGCCAAATTGAACCTTCATGACTACAATCATAAGTCAGTATGTCATTAAAGCCTACATTTATATGACAATATTTCCGAATAATTGATTTGGAACACTTTTTATGGGTTATTGCTAAACAAGATTTATTATGAACCTGAACAATTTCACAATCAAAGCACAGGAAATCGTGCAGCAAGCACAGCAACTGGCTTTTAATAACCAAAACCCTGCCATTGAAACGGCTCACTTCCTTAGGGCATTGCTAGATGATGCAGATGGGCCGGTATCGTTTTTGCTGAAAAAAAACAATGTCAATCTTAACTTTGTAGATACCAAACTTGCCGAATTACTGAAAAGACTACCTACTATGCAAGGTGGCGAGCCTGGACAAACATTGGGCAGAGATGCCAGCAATGCCATGCTCCGCACAGCTGCAATACTGAAAACATTTGGCGATGAATTTGTGACACAAGAGCATATGCTAATGGCACTGCTACAAGCCAACGACGAAACTAGCAAACTACTTAAAGACGCCGGACTTACTGAAAAAGGACTTACAGCAGCCATCAAAGAACTGCGCAAAGGTAGTACTGTAAACTCTCAGACATCCGACCAGCAATACAACTCGCTCCAACGATATGCTAAAAACCTTAACGAATTAGCTCGCAATGGCAAGCTAGACCCAGTAATTGGTAGAGACGAAGAAATACGCCGCACCTTGCACATACTTTCAAGAAGGTCAAAAAACAACCCCATTCTGGTAGGCGAACCAGGTGTGGGAAAAACGGCCATCGTAGAAGGATTGGCACACCGTATCATCAATGGAGATGTGCCAGATAACCTGAAGTCTAAAATTATCTTTGCTTTGGACATGGGTGCTTTGATGGCGGGTGCAAAGTACCGAGGTGAATTTGAAGAGCGACTGAAAGCCGTTATAAAAGAAGTATCAGAGAGTGATGGATCGGTAATACTTTTTATAGATGAGATTCACACCCTTATAGGTGCCGGTGCTATGGAGGGAGCTATGGACGCTGCCAACATTCTGAAACCTGCACTCGCGCGTGGCGAACTGAGAGCCATAGGTGCTACCACACTCAATGAATACCAGAAATACTTTGAAAAAGACAAAGCGCTGGAACGCAGATTTCAGAAGGTGTTTGTAGACGAGCCATCACCTGAAGATGCCATATCTATACTTCGCGGACTGAAAGACAGATACGAAAGCCACCATCAGGTGCGCATAAAAGATGAAGCCATCATAGCCGCTGTAGAGCTTTCGGGTAGGTATATCACCGACAGATTCCTACCAGATAAAGCGATCGATCTTATAGACGAAAGTGCTGCCAAACTGAAACTCGAGCTCAACTCCATGCCTGAAGAACTCGACGAATTAGAACGCCGCATACGCCAACTGGAAATAGAAAGAGAAGCCATAAAACGCGAAAACGACAGTGAAAAACTGAAAGAATTAGGCCAAGACATAAGTATGCTCGTAGTACAACGCGATACACTGAAGGCCAAATGGATGGAGGAAAAAGAAATTGTTGACAAAATAAATAAAGCCAAAAAATCTATTGAGCACCTGAAACTAGAAGCCGAACAAGCAGAAAGAGAAGGCAACTACGGCAGAGTAGCAGAGATCCGCTATGGCAAAGTACAAGAGCAGGAAGCTATAATAGATAAGCTGTCCAAACAACTGGACGAAATGAGCAGCCAGCACAAACGTCTACTAAAAGAAGAAGTAGATGCCGAAGACATAGCGCAAAATGTAGCGAAAGCTACAGGCATACCCGTACAAAGAATGCTGCAAGGGGAGCGGGAGAAACTGCTGCACCTAGAGGATGAATTACACAAACGTGTAGTAGGTCAGGAAGAAGCCATAACAGCAGTATCTGACGCTATCAGACGTGGCAGAGCCGGCCTCCAAGACCCACGCAAACCAATCGGTTCTTTTATATTTCTAGGTACAACAGGAGTCGGTAAAACAGAACTGGCGAAAGCTCTTGCCGAAATACTGTTTGACGATGAAAGCATGATGACCCGAATAGACATGAGCGAATATCAGGAGAAGCACAGCGTAAGCCGACTAGTAGGTGCCCCACCCGGATACGTAGGATATGACGAAGGGGGACAGCTCACTGAAGCTGTGCGTCGCAAACCCTACAGCGTCATATTGCTGGATGAAATAGAAAAAGCGCACCCCGATGTGTTCAACGTGTTGCTACAGGTACTAGACGATGGCAGACTTACCGACAACAAGGGAAGAGTGGTGAACTTTAAAAACACAATTGTCATCATGACCAGCAACATGGGTAGCCATATCATACAGGAAAACTTTATGGAGCTGGAAGGCAAAAACATAGAACATGTAGTAGAGGCAACACGCGAGCAAGTAATGGAATTACTGCGCCAAACTATGAGACCTGAATTCTTGAATCGAATAGATGACATCATCATGTTCCACCCGCTGATGCGCAAGGAAATAAAGGGGATCATAAAGATTCAACTCGAAAACCTGCAACATCAACTTTTAAATCAGGGTATCAACCTACAGTTTACAGATTATGCGCTCGACTATCTGGTGCAGCGAGGCTTCGACCCACAATACGGTGCGCGCCCACTGAAACGTGTCATTCAGAAAGACATTATCAATCTGCTAAGTAAAAAAATTATAGCAGGAGATGTAGATAAAACCCAACCTATGCTGATAGATGTTTTTGATGGTGTAGTGGTTATAAGAAATGAAGCAAGTCCCACAACGTTGATATAGCTATTCTTGTTACTATCTACTGACTAACGCCCAAGAGGTTATCTTAATGCAACAGATAACCTCTTTTTTTTGTCACACAAACGTCAAGAACACAAATATCATAAACTAAATTTTTACACTTTTAGTTAATAACCGTTCGAAATAAAATACTTTAGGTTAAATATTTTCATTTTCACATTACTCTCCCAGCACTATTCACAACATTTTGTGAAAACTGGCATAGTAATTGTTACAGTAAACCTGTAATCAGCCCTTATCTAGCCCTATCGCATTACACTATTCGCCAAGATAGTTACTGATACCCTGTTTGGGAACTTAGCAGCGTAAGTCATATCAGTGTTGCTGCTATCATCTCAGTGCTGCGTCTTCTGTTCCTCCCCAACAGGCGATGCAGCTTATTTTTTTGTGTATACCCTTCTTCGCTTACAGCACCGATTTGGTGTATTCCCAAAATGAACTGTTTTCTTTCAATCCCGAATTGCGCATCTTGTTCCAGCGCCTTACCTTCGCTTAAAATCTACTGGTGCTTAGGTTATTCAGAAATAACAGTCCATTTACGGTTATTATACTGTTCATTTTTGCCTTACTGGCCAAAATGCCTGCACTATTGCACCCACAAGTGCCATCGCCTGTGGAGGGGCACTTCCTGTACAATTACTTCCTTAAACTACTATCAGTAGTTTTTCGCAGTAGCGGATTTGCATATTCTTTTTTCTCTATTGTAGTGCTGTTCTTGCAGTCTATGTACATCAAGAACATAGCTACCCGCCACAAGCTTTACCCCAGATATACCTACATACCCTCTTATGTCTACTTGTTGCTTACCTCTGTTTATATACCTTTCAATCATTTCAACGAAACTCATATACTCAATTGGCTGATACTGGGCGCAGTAGATATTATGTTTGGGTTCTCCCAAACCACTCAGCCTCGCAAACTAATTTACAACGCGGGTTTCCTGTTATGTACTGCTGCTTTGTTCCAGTTTTCGTTACTGGCATTTTTTCTATTATTGTTAGTTGCCATGGTCATGTTTCGCCCCTTCAATCTTGGCGAGTGGAGCGTTGCTATGATGGGCTATACCACCCCATTCTATTTCTTTGTTTGCATTGCGTTTCTCATAGATCGTATGTATCTCGTCAAAATTTGGCCTCAGTTAGGTTTTTCTTTGTCGTCGCAGGTCGTCTCCCCTTTTTACCTAATCGTAATCATGGCCTATATTCTTATTCTTTCTGGCACAGGCATTTTTGCCATGCTGCAGAACGTGGCACTGAGTAATATTTTCGTACGCAGAGACTGGACCACCATTTCTTTCTATCTTATTATTTCCATATTCGTGGGTTTATTAACTAAGGCCGAGATAAAAAGTGCATGGCTCATTACCATGCCAGCCCTAAGTATTATAATATCTCACGGGTTATTGCTTGAAAAGAACAAACGGTTTAGTAATTTTATCTTTTATTTCTCTCTTTCATTACTCGTTTTTTGCCTCTTTAGGGCAAACAACTAACTACTACTGCAAATGAAATTTGGTATTATCGTTTTCCCCGGCTCTAACTGCGACCGCGATATGATGCACGCTCTGCGTGACGACCTTAAACAAGAAACTATAATGCTCTGGCACAAAGATCGTGACCTCAGCATGTTCACTACCGATGATTGTATTGTACTACCTGGAGGTTTCTCTTACGGCGATTATCTACGTTGCGGTGCTTTGGCTCGCTTCAGCCCTATGATGGAACAAGTGATAGACTTTGCAAATAGAGGTGGCAAAGTATTAGGTGTTTGTAATGGCTTTCAAATATTATGCGAAGCTGGCTTGCTGCCCGGTGTGCTGTTACAAAACGACCATCAAAAGTTTGTTTGTAAAAACGTTTTCATCAAAAGCGAAGGACCTGACAATAGAATAGGTAGCGCTGTAAGCAATACTGCATTAAAGATACCCGTTGCTCATGGCGAAGGAAGATACTATGCTGATGCCCCTACACTGAAACAACTGCACGATAACAAACAAGTAGTGTTCAGGTATTGCGACGAGGCTGGCGAAGTACACATCAATGCCAACCCCAACGGCGCCATAAACAACATTGCTGGCATATGTAATGCTGACAGAAACGTCTATGGCATGATGCCCCACCCAGAACGCGCCTGCTCACCATCGCTACACAATATAGACGGAAGAGCTATCCTGATGGCACTTGCCCATAATTAACAACAAACGTTAAAGTATCTTATAAAATTATTAGTTAAATGTCGGCAATGAGACAAATAATCCCTGCCCCCACCTTTAACTTGCATTGTCTGATATAACAAATGAGTACTTTATCTTTAAACAAATTGTAAATGCGATTTTTGAAAAATAGTGTTTTGATACTACTAACTCTGGTAATAGGGACTGCAGTACATGCACAAATGACAGCTGACCCCACCTCTTGGAAATATGAAGTGAAAAAGAAAAGCGCCACCGAGTACCAGCTAATATTTCATCTAGACCTCAAGCAAGGGTGGCATATTTGGTCCCTCAATCCTGGCGGCGATGGTTTTCAGATAGTTCCCTCTTTCAACATTGAAGGAAATAGTGCACAAGTAGTAGGTAAACCCACCGAAAAAGGTAAAGCTACCACTTCCCTCATGGGTGGAGTAGATGGTAAGGTCACTTACCTGAGTGGCAAAGTAGACTATACCCTCACCCTAGCAGCAAAAACTACACCAGTTACAATTAAGGGTACACACACCTATCAGGTATGCGACGATCAAATGTGTCTCGCGCCCGTTGACAAACCATTTGAGATAGAACTAAAGTAATGTCGCGCATTGATACACGTAGGAGTGTGGTGGGGTAAGTAGCCCAAAAAAGAAGGAAAATGAAGTCTTAAAAAAATATTCTAATGATTAAGTCAATCAACACTGCAAGGTTTACGCCTCTCTTCTCAGGCTTGTCTGCCAGACTTTTTAGGCTGGCAGGCTGGTTGCCAATGCTACTTATAAGTTTGCTGGCATCTACCAGCGCTCACGCACAAATCACCAAAGACCCTACTACGTGGAGCATCACTGCCAAAAAAATTAGTGGCACAAATTACGAATTGGTGTTCAACCTATCGCTGGCCGACGGCTGGCATATTTGGTCGCTGAAGCCTGGTGGTGATGGACTACAAGTACCCCCAGAGTTTACCGTAAAGAAGAACCCAGAAATAACACTAACTGGAAGCGTTACTGAAAAAGGAAACGCCATCTCTGGTGCAATGGATGGCGTAGATGGTAATGTAACCTACTATCATGGCAAGGTAACCTACAAACAACTGTTGAACATTACTGCAAATACTATCATCAAAGGCACCTACTCTTATCAGGTATGTGACGATAAAATGTGCTTGCC
>CAMDNC010000141.1 GCA_945902755.1 Flavipsychrobacter stenotrophus | reverse complement strand
TACAGGAGTACGAGCAGTTATAATCCGTTTAATCAGTTGTACTACATACGCTATTTGCAACTGATGGGAGCCTCAGATAAAAATAATGAACAAGATTCGCGTTGGGCAAGAGGATTGCTAGGCAGACCAATTTTGGAATCGGCAAATAGAGTAAAGTATCTGCTTGCTAAAAATGAAGTAATGCCGATTTGGCGAATGCTAGGTGACTCTATAGCTACAGTGGGTGATGTTCGTGTTTTTAAGAATAAATTTCTTCTGCCTTTCGGGTATACGTACAGCAAATACATACGTGAAAGTGTGTTTACGAAGTTGTCAAATACTCAAAAAGATTTTGTGACACTGAAGGCTTGTGTGGTGGCTGACGAAGATGTAAGCAAAGTAAAGGGGCTTACAGAATTTAATGTAGCAGATACAGTTGCCGAGAGCCTGTTTACGTTCGATAGTTACAAACAAGGAGTCGATGAACTGGGTAAAGACAGTATGATAACAGACAAATGGGATGATACGCGCATAGCTGGAAAGATCAACCTGAGCGGTGACAAAATGATGTACCTGTCAGTGCCCTATGACGAGGGTTGGAAACTGAAGGTAGATGGCAAAGAACAGCAAAAGCAGGTGGTGTTTGCTGGTATGACAGGCATTATGCTTCCTAAGGGACAGCATACCATAGAGATGGTGTTTGGGTTGCGGTACATTAACAAGGGTTTATTGTTGATGGTAATAGGGTTGCTGGCTTATGCTGGTGTGTGGTTTATAACCCGCAACGCAACCGCTCTTAAAACAGCAGATACTGCTGAATAATACTATAATACGTACTTTTACAGCGTTGTGCGAAAACGAAAAGAATAAATCATGCAATATGATTTGTTCTTTTTGTTTTTCTGCGGCAGAAAATATTCGAAGCGTTATTTGATGTTCGTTTCGTTTTTTCATGGTAAGAAGTAAAAATTACTGAGCTAATAAGTGTGATTCATTTATTCAAAATTCCTATGAGGTTTTTATTTTTATTTATTTGTTTGATAGTAAATTACAATGATGTACATGCACAGCTAGAGAAGCCAGCTATGCCCAATCCCAAACAACTGGCTGCCGAAAAAGCTAAGGCTACGAAGGGTAGTGCTGATGAGATGTATAAGTTGGGGCTGTACCATTATTATGGTACAGGTGTAGTAAAGAATGCAGCAGCAGCTAAACAATGGTTTACGAAGGCGGCTGCCAAAAGCAATGTAGCGGCTATGCTTGCGATGAGCTAAATGTATGTTGCTGGGGTAGGAGTGACTAAAGATCTGCTGCAAACAATAGAATGGTTGAAAAAAGCTGCTAACAAAAACAGTGCAATTGCCGCCTATAGACTCGGTGAGTTGTATGAGCAAGGAGAAGGTGTGCCAGAAAATATGACTGAAGCTATAAAATGGTATAAGGTAGCGGCAGACAATGGTGATGCAGACGCGATGATAGCATTGGGTTTTGCTTATTCGGATGGTGATGGAGTGGCGGCAGACAAAGAAGCTGGGTATCAGTGGTTGCTTAAGGCGGCAAATGCTGGATCGGCAGATGCTATGCGCTATTTGGGCGATTATTTTGCTCAGGCAGATATGGGGGGTGATTGTGTGAAAGCGGTAAACTGGTATATGAAAGCAGTAGATGCAGGTGATAGCACCTCTGTGAAGCCAGTGGGTGTGATAACCATGAAAGGTGAATGTGAAGGGCTAGATAAGGCTGCCATAGCCAAGTGGATGGAGCGATATGCGCTAGCACATTACCCTGATGCAGGATTCTATATGGGAGGTTTTTATATAGTAGGGGTAGGTGTACCCAAAGACCCTGAGGCAGGAATGGATATGTTGATAAAGGACAGAGAGCATGGAAAATTTGGGTTGGTTCAAAGGAATTTCTCAACCAACAATCTTTTTACCTTGTACAATTCAGGTAGTTTGGATGCCACCCAGCAAAAAAAGTTGTTGAAATGGTTTGAGTCCTATTCTGTGAAGACGAATGACGATGAAATGATGGCTGTAATCGCTAACATTTATATCAACAAAGAAACAGCCAGCGGAAATGACTACCGGGCAGGATTAGACTGGGCAATGAAGTCGGCAGATAAGGGAAACAGAGTCGGTTGCTTTTGGGTAGGCTTTGTTTATGCTAAAGGCTTGGGAGATATAAAACAGAATGATACCAAAGCTTTTACGTGGATGCTGAAAGCTGCCCAGAAGGGTGATAAAGATGCGATGAAAATGGTAGGTAGTTTTTATGAAACAGGCACAGGAACTGAACGTAATCTGGCAAAAGCAAAAGAATGGAAAGCACGCGCTGAACAAGAAGAAGATTGAATTTAAAAATAATTTTTTGACCCTATAATTCATATATAAGTTTATGAAAAATCGTTTGTTTACATTGTCAGTGCTGGTGGCTATATTGTTGTGCGATACAGCATTAGCAGTGACTCGAAAAGTGTATTTTGTGGGTAACAGCTATACCTACTACAACAATATGCCGGTGATGTTTAGGGATTTTGCGGCTGCAAAGGGCGATACTGTGGTGTATGGTATGTCTGCACCAGGTGGGTACACGTTTATGCAGCATTGTACTGATGCTACTACTTTGGCGGGAATTGCATCACAAGCTTGGGATATAGTGGTGCTGCAAGAGCAGAGCCAACGGCCTTCGTTTCCTCCCGCACAAGTGGCTACTGATGTATATCCTTATGCCAGAAAGTTGGATAGTATCATCCGTGCGAATGATAGCTGCACACAAACCATGTTTATGATGACATGGGGCAGGCGTAATGGCGATGTAATGAATTGTGGTTTTTATCCGGTGGTATGTACTTATGCAGGCATGCAAGGAAGATTAAGAGAGAGTTACTTGCAGATGACGCAAGACAACAATGCTGTTGTGGCTCCGATGGGTGCTGCTTGGAAAATAGTAATAGATAGTTTTCCGTCTATCGATTTATATGTCACCGATAGTTCACATCCGTCTTTGGCTGGCTCTTATTTACAAGCATGTATCATGTATGCTTCTGTGTTTCATAGCCCTGCAAGTGGCTGCACGTATACAGGTGGCCTTACTAGCACAGTGGCTACTACACTGCAAAGGGTAGCAGATAAGGTGGTGCTAGACAGCCTGGAGCAATGGCAGCAATATGGCCATTATCCATACGCTGCATATACACACGCACATACTGCGGCTAGTACAGTAACATTCAGTAATCAAGCGCTCCGTGCCGACAGGTATTTGTGGGTTTTTGGAGATGGTACCACCGATACGGCCGCTAATCCTACGCATGTGTATACTGCTAGTGGCGTGTATACCGTGAGGTTGGAAGCAGTCACAGATTGTTTTACAAATGTGGCTAAAGATACCGTTCATGTAGGTATTACCACCGCTCTGCCGGTAATTCAAATTCCGGGTAAGTTGCAGTTGCAAGTCAGTGGTGGATTGGTGTCTTTTGGTATTCCACAGGACGAGGGTAATTATACGATAGAGGTGTATAACATTAGTGGCATCAAAGTAATGCACTACAAAAATTGTGAAGGTATAGTAAAAGATAACTATGCACCAGGTATGTATTTTTACAGAGCTTATAATTCTGGTTCTATCATTACTGCTAGAGGTAGATTTGTAGTGCAGTAATCCCTTTTACAAAATTTTATCAACAACCGGCTGAAGCGATCAGCCGGTTTTTTTGTGGGGTAATTTGGCAGTTTTTCTGCTGTACTTTTGCATTATGGCAAACTTACTGATTAATGAACAAAGTCCTTATTTGCTGCAGCATGCACACAACCCTGTAGAATGGTATCCGTGGGGCGATGAAGCATTTAGGAAGGCTGCTGCGCAAAACAAACCTGTATTGGTGAGTATTGGGTATGCTGCCTGCCACTGGTGCCATGTTATGGAGCGAGAGAGCTTTGAAGATGCTGAGGTGGCTGCATACATGAACAAGCATTTTGTGTGTATTAAGGTGGACAGAGAAGAACACCCTGACGTAGACCACATGTACATGGATGCCGTGCAGGCTATAAGCGGAAGTGGAGGATGGCCGCTCAATGTCTTTGTGACGCCAGACAGAGCCCCTTTTTATGGCGGCACTTACTTTCCTCCTCGCCCTGCTTACAGCAGAGCATCATGGTCGCAGGTATTACAACGTATGAATGAGATATGGCATAAGCAACAAGATGAGGTGGCTTTACAAGCTACACAGATGTTGCAGCACTTGAGGCAGGCATCTATGCGTACTACTCAGTCTGAAGGTAAAGACCCAGATGCGAGTGTATGCGATACAATCACAGAATCTTTGCTAAAACAGGCTGACGCTGAATTTGGTGGTTTTGGAAATGCACCTAAATTTCCGGGCACTATGGCCATCAGCTATTTGCTAGAATACTACCACTACACAGGTAAAGAAGCAGCGCTGAAACATGCCTTAAGAAGCCTTGATGCCATGATTGAAGGGGGTATATATGACCAGCTAGGTGGTGGTTTTTCTAGATATGCTACTGATAGGAATTGGTTAGTTCCGCACTTCGAAAAAATGCTTTATGACAATGCCTTGCTAATCATGAGCCTCTGTGATGCATATAGTATCACAAAAGAAGAGCGCTACAGAAAAATAATTCAGGAAACGGTAGATTTCGTGAATAGAGAGTTGCTACATACAGAAGGTGGGTTTTATTGTGCCATTGATGCGGACAGCGAAGGTGTAGAGGGTAAATTTTACACATGGACTTGGGAAGAATGGCTGGAGTTATCTGGAGATACTGATGGTGTGGCAGCAAAGTATTTTGGGGTGAGAGAAGGTGGAAACTGGGAACATACCAACATATTGCACGTGGCTACTGATGTTGATAAAATTGCAGCCCAAACTGGGAAAGAAGAGCTGGAGATAAGGTCGATAATACAGTCAGTTGCTGGTAGGCTATATGCTGCTAGAGCTAACAAAATAAGACCAATTACAGACGATAAATGTCTGCTGGCATGGAATGCGCTTATGAACAGCGCACTTAGTAAAGCAGGAAATGTTTTGGGTGTAAATGCATACATTGAACAGGCGGAAAGACATGCTGTCTGGATGTTAAAGGCATATCATGGTGATGGTGGCCTTTTGCACACTTGGAAAAATGGAACAGCAAAAATACCTGCAAAATTAGACGACTACGCCTATCTCATTCAAGCACTTATACATTTATCATCTGTTAGTAGTAACAATGAGTGGCTATTAACTGCAACGAAATTTACGGCAAAGGTAATTGATGATTTTGGTAGGGAAGATGGTATGTTTTATTATACCCCTGTTGGGCAAACAGACATACCTGTGCGAAAAGTAGACCTTTATGACGGTGCTACGCCATCTGCCAATTCTGTGATGGCAAGTAACTTGAGATTAGGAGGAATGTGCTTAGAAAATACCGAGTGGATATCGAGATCACACAAAATGGTGGCGGCAGTAGCAGATACAGCAGCTAGGTATGCGTATTCGTTTTCAAATTGGGGGATACAGTTGCAAAGACAAGTGATAGGAGCGAAGACTGTAGTGTGTCAGGGTAGTGGCGCTATGGTTGCTGCGGCGGAATTGAGACGAAAATTTGAGCCCCACGCTATTATACTCACTTGCGAAAAAGAAATATCCGATTTGCCGGTTCTCGAAAAAAAAGTTTTTGACAGTAATTTGTATATATTTGTTTGCTCGGAACAGGACTGCTTAATGCCTGTGAACAGCGTTGGAGAAGCCTTTAACCTTATAAAACATTAGAAAACTTTGTTAAAAATGGGACGTATTTCAAATTGTGTAAGGTTTGAATATTTGACATTTTTTCTCTGAAACTTGCATTTTTCGAAAAAACTTTGAATATTGTGCATCGGTTTTGTGTAGTAGGTAATAAAGGGGTAAATAATTAGTTGCAAAAATTGCAAAAACAATAGACAGTAGTATGAAAAAAACTTCCCTGAAGGTCTCGGCTTTGGCATTGTTAGCGCTTGCTGCAAGCTGTGGAAATCCAGGCTCCAACGGCCAGCTTGTAGGTGATCAGTCAAGAATGAACTACAAACCACCTATGCCAATAGGTATGATGTTCGTTCCGTCTGGTTCCTTTAAAATGGGTGCCAGCGATGAGGATATACGCGGCAGAAACGATGCCAGTGTACATACAGTACAGATGGTTGGCTTTTACATGGATGCTACAGAGATTTCAAACCAGGAATACCGCCAGTTTACAAATTGGGTTAGAGACTCAATTGCTAATACATTGCTTGGTAATTTCAAAGATAATCCGGACGGTAGTCAACGTGTTGATTATAAGAGAATCAACTGGAGAGACCCTGAGCTGCAGGATCAGTTAGCTTCAATGTATGTTCCTGCTGAGCAGTCTGGTTGGGGACGTAAAGAAATAGATGCGTCGAAACTTGTCTACACTTACAAAACTTTCGATTATGCTGCAGCCGTTCAAAATCAGAATGACTCTCGCGATAAGTATGTGAAGATTAATGACGTTAAAAGTTATCCTGATACTACTGTTTGGATTCGTCAGTTTAATTATGCATTCAATGAGCCTATAGCAATGCAGTATTTCTGGTTTGCTGGTTTCAATCGTTACCCAGTAGTTGGTATCACACACAAACAAGCTACTGCGTTTTGTAACTGGAGAACGGACATGTGGGTAGCAGAGCGCGAAAAAGCGAGACTTTACACAGAAGGTCGTTTCAGACTACCAACTGAGCAAGAGTGGGAGTGGGCAGCTCGTGGAGGTCGCAACCAGTCTCCTTATCCATGGGGTGGTCCATATATCATCAACAAAAAAGGCTGTTATTTGGCAAACTTCAAACCGCTACGTGGTAACTATGCTGCAGACGGTGGATTGTATACTGTACCTGTTGATTGGTATGCTGCAAACGACTACGGTTTGAAAAACATGTCTGGTAACGTTTCTGAGTGGACAGCATCAGCTTATTATGGTGGTTCTTACAATCAAATGGCAGATATTAATCCTAATGTTGGTTATAATGCTAAAGAGAGTGACCCATTGTTTATGAAGCGTAAGGTTGTACGTGGAGGAAGTTGGAGAGATGTTTCCTATTATTTGCAAGTGGGTACTCGCGACTTTGAATTTGAAGATACTGCAAAAGCATATATCGGATTCCGTTGCATTTACACACAAGTAGCTCCTGCATTGACTAACAGAAGACCAATCAGATAATCCAATAACACTCAATACTCCATAATAATTAACTGAAAAGAAAAAAACTGATAAAATGAATTCGATAACATTGTTTTTTGAAACTGACAAAGGAAAATATGTCAAAAACCTTATCATTGGTCTTGGAGCATCTGTAGTATTATTGGGTGCACTTTTCAAAATCCAGCACTGGCCCGGTGGAAGTATTATGCTCACTGCAGGTATGTCAGTGGAAGCATTCATTTTTGCAATGCTAGGTCTGCTCCCACCACATGCCGATTATTATTGGGAGCGTTTTTATCCAGACATCACCAAAAATCCTCACGTGGAGGCTCATGAGAAAAATCTTGCTGCTATTGGATCCAAAAAATTGGATTCTAAAGAATCACCTGCTAAATCTCTTGATAAAATGATGGAGGAAGCAAACATTACTCCAGCAGCTATCAAAAGACTTGGTGATAATTTTCAGCGTTTTGGTAACACAGTAGAGCAAATGAAAGATATTACCGAAGTTACCTCAGCAACTGGTGCTTATTCGCAGAGTGCTCGTGATGCAGCTGACGCGCTTGGTAAAATGAAAGATACTTTCGTTGGTGCAACAAAAACAATGGGTGCTTTCAACTCTGCTGCCGATGATACTATGAAGTTTCACGATCAAGTTAAAACTTTGTCTAAGAACTTGGGCACTTTGAATCAGATATATGAAGTTGAACTTACAGATGCTAACAATCACTTGAAAGCCATGAATAAGTTCTACAGTAATCTGGTGAATGCATCTGATGCTATGGCTTCAAGTGCCAAAGATGCTACTAACACCAAAGATCAAATTGCGTTGTTGTCTAAGAACTTAACAAGCCTCAACCAGATCTATGGTAATATGCTTTCTGCAATGCAGGGTCGCTAATTACGAAACAAGGAACTAACTAAATTACTAACTAATAGTAAAAGATAAATAATGTCTATACCTAAAGAGCCGCGACAGTTAATGATCAACCTGATGTATTTGGTGTTGACAGCCCTGTTGGCCCTAAATGTATCAAACGAAATTCTCAACGCATTTAAAACGTTGAGTACTAGTATCGATAAGTCTAATGAATCAATAGAGCAGAAGACCAATGAGATATATGCTGCAATATTGGAGAATGAAAAAGCGCCTGGTCAGGCTGAGAAAGTAAAACCTTTCCGCATAAAAGCGGATGAAGTGGTAAAACGCTCTGATGAGATGGTTAAATACCTTAATGATTGGAAGCGTAGGATAGTAATGGAAGCAGGTGGCTACTCTGAAACAGATAGCACTATGCCTAGTAAAATGGATAACATTGATGCTACCACACTTTTGCTTGTTGAAAAACATGGTGGGGATACACTGAAAGAAAAAATTCTCGAAATGAGAAAATTTCTTTTGAATCAGGTAAGCCCAGCTGACACACAATCAATGAGTAAGACAATGCCGCTGAACATAACACCTGCTGTTAAAAATGATCATAATCCGAAAGCAGATTGGAGTATAGAAAACTTTGAGCACATGCCTGCTGTTGCTGCAATGGCTTTGTTTTCTAAATTCCAAAATGATGTTCGCAGTAGTCAGGCTTTGGTAATCAAACAATTGTTTGAAGACGCCCACTTAACGGATATCAAATTTGATAC
>CAMDNC010000140.1 GCA_945902755.1 Flavipsychrobacter stenotrophus | reverse complement strand
TCATTTCATCTATCAGCCAGCCAGCACCACCAAATTTTTCTATCACAAACAGCGTGTAGCGTATATCTACAGATATGTTGCGGCAACGGTTAGGGTCAAAGTAGTAATCGCTCATAGTGCCTTCATAAGCCCTATCAAAGTTGGTGCCTATGAGTTCCCCCTTAGCATTCAGCACTGGGCTGCCAGAGTTGCCACCCGATGTGTGGTTACTTGCCACAAACGCCACAGGCATTACACCGTTCATACCCCATCTGCCATAGTCTTTTTTGCTGTGCAGCTCTTTCAGTTTTGCCGGCACTCTGAATATGTCAGAGTTAGGATTGTCGTGTGCCACCACATCGCTCAGGGTAGTCATGTACGAGTATTTAGCTGGTCCATCGGGGTCTAGTCCTTTCACCTGACCATAGGTCAGTCTCAGTGTCAGGTTGGCATCGGGGTAGAAGTCTCTTTTTTTGTCATAGGTCATTTGTGCCTTCATGTATAGTCTTTCCAGATAGCGCATTGTGCTGCTGTAGCTATTCAGCGATGGTAGTATTTTTTCTTTACGCAGCTTCATTATGGCATCATACAGCATATAGGCAGGGTCATTTTGTATCAGAAAGCTGTCTGTTACCGTTGCTTTTTCTGCCCATCCGCTTAGTTTTTCCTGGCTAGTAAGCATCGATTTCAGGTATATATCATTACCCCATGCGCCTATGTCTTGGTTGTGTTGTTTGTAGGTCTGTTCGTAGTAGGCAGGCATGCTTTTGGCACATTTGGTAAAGTACAGGGTCATCAGTGTTTTAAACACATCTTTGTCTGTCGCCGCATCATAGTTTTTATAGAAGCCACTTTGAGCAGCAGCCATTTTTTTCAATGTATCGGTCAGTGCACCACCGTTGATGCCCGCACGCATACAGCCCAGCATTTTTTCTATTACGGCACCTTGCCCTATCAGTTCTATACCCAGGACAGCCTCGCGTATGTACATATCGTCATACACTACATTATCGGCAGCTTCTGCAGCTACTTTCATTTTGGGCAGTAGGGTGCTGGCATAGGGTAGGCTTTTGTCATTATTTGCCCATGTCTGAAACTGCTTTTCATAGGTTTCTTTTTTGCCAGTAGCATTATTCATTTTCAGTCCGGTTACTTCGCCCTGCCATTTTTTCCAGCCATTGGCCACACCTGCCCTCTTCGAGGTGTATTTTATAAATATATCTCTGTCACCACTCATATATTTAGTCCATACATCTAGCCTGCGGGTGCGAGCTTCAATGCTAATAGGGTCGGCTATTTCATACACATGTTTCAATGCATAAGACGATATATACTGGTTGGTAGTACCCGGAAAACCATATACCATCGTAAAGTCACCTTCTTTATAGCCAGATATATTGATGTTGAAATACTTGGGTGCTTCATAGGGTTTGTTGGCTGCGTTATAGTCGGCAGGTTTGTTATCTGCGCCAGCATATACCCTGAAAATACTGAAATCGCCCGTATGCCTTGGCCACATCCAGTTTTCTTCATCACCCCCAAATGCACCTATACCATTGGGAGGAAAACCCACAAATCTAATATCTCTATAGGTTTCAGATATCGCTACCCAGTATTGATTGCCTTTAAAGTATGCTTTTATCAGTGCGTCCATACCAGTAGCTGTGGCTATTTCTTTCTCAGCCTGTGCTATTCTTTGTTTTATGATGGTATCCCTCACGGCATCGCTTAGGGTATCGTCTATACCGGTCAGTATGCGATCGGTTACATTTTCTATCTTTCTTATAAACGTCACTGTCAGTCCCTTGCAGGGTAGTTCTTCTTGCAGGTTTTTGGCCCAGTATCCATTGGCAAAGTAATCTTTTTCGGGGCTGCTCAGTGCCTGTGCGCTACCATACCCACAGTGATGATTGGTGAGTACCAGTCCCTTTGGCGATATTATTTCGCCTGTGCATCCCTTCCCAAACAGTACTATGGCATTGTTTAGCCCAGTGCCATTGTTATTGTATATTTGGTCAATGGCTATTTGCAAGCCCGCAGCCTTCATATCCCTTTCATGGTTTTTAAGGGTAGGGGGCAGCCACATTCCTTCTTTGGCAAGTGCAACTGTGGAGGAAAATAAAGTTAAGATTAATGCGGTTTTTTTAATGAACTTAGAGGTAAGTGTACGCTGTAGTGTCATGTATTAATTTTGATTTGCGGAAATAAATATACACCTTTGCCCGTGAACTTTTCTGTTAATTCCTTATATTAGCGGAATATTACGATTATATATTGACCGGCTTATGAAAAAATGCTTGCTACTCATAGCGATATTGTTGGTATCGCAGGTGAAAACTCTATTTGCACAAACATTATTTAATGGACCAGATACGGTCTGTGTAAATCAGCCGGTTACCCTCACCAGCAATGTATTCAATGCTGCTTCTTACTATTGGGGCTTCTGCTCGGGCTATCTTTTTAATGCCCCTCTTGGTACCAATATGGGCGATAATTTCAACTTCAGCATACCTACTGGTATGGAAATTGCCAATGATAGTGGCACCTTTTATGGCTTTGTAATCAACGCTAATACTACTGAATTACTGCGCCTCAACTATGGCAATAGCCTCAACAATGTTCCTTCTGTTACTAACTTCGGAAACCTGAAAACTGTACTACCAGAGAATCCTACTACTTTATACATGCTCAGAGATACTTTTTCTCACAAATGGTTTTTGTATGTGGCGGGTGGTTTTCAAGCGGCTACATCTGAGTTGGCTCGTATCGATTTTGGTCGTCACCTCAACAATCCTCAACCCAATGTCGCTAACTTTGGTAACCCTGGCAACCTGCTCAATCATCCTAAAGGGCTGTTTGTGACACAAGATGCAGATAACAGATGGTTAGGGTATGTTGTCAATTACAACAGCAGTCAGCTTATTCAGCTCGATTTTGCTTTCAACCCTTCTACTACACCACTCGCCAAAAATTACGGCAACCCTGACGGTGCACTCAATTTCCCGTCCGATCTTGCTGCCATATACGATGCGGGTAACTGGCATTTATTCATCACTAACTTTGGCAACAATACACTCTCGCGTATAGACCTCGGCACTACACTTGACCCAGTTACACCAGTAGGCACTAACCTCGGCGACTTCCTGTTCCGTATCTTACGTCCATCCTCGGTTTCTATCACTCGCGACTGTAACTATCTACATCTTTACATCACAGATAGTACTACCAGCCAGCTGGTAGAGGTGCGCACACCAGCAGCGGCAGGTCCTTACACTGGTATCAGCTACAGTGTAGTAGGTGGCATGAACTTCCCTACTAGTATCTCTAACTTCCTTCGCGATCACGATACTGTTTTCGCTTTCATCACCAACGGTCAGGATAGCTCGCTTACCAAACTCAATTTCAATCAGTGTACTAACTCGTCTATAACTTCGTTTACAGAGGTAGCGCCGCCTACTTACAAGTACGATGCTCCAGGTGTGTACAATGTATACTTCATCAAAGATGAAGGTTTACCCACTATGCAGGTAGACTGCCACGACATTACTGTTTTACCTCCTCCTACCCTCTACCGAAATAATGATACTACAATCTGCAAAGGCGATACACTGAAGATATATACAGTATCTACATTGGCTGACTCTATCAGGTGGAGTGCAGGGCACAACATAGACACTACCAATGTATTCTTCGATTCGGTACGTGTCTATCCCGACTATTCTACTACTTACAATTACACCTTGTATTATCCCTTTGGCTGCATAGTAGATACCGCTTTACGTATCACCGTTGTCAAGGTAGAGGCAGATGCCGGGCCAGACAGATACATCAATGACGGAGCTACATCTATCATTGGCGGTCCTTATACTACCATGGGCGATTATACCTACCGTTGGGAGCCTTATCAGTACATGAGCGATAGCACGCAGCCCAATCCTTATGTCTACCCACCTTTCGATTTCACGTACAATCTTACGGTTACTTATCAGGGTGCTGGCTTCCAGTGTGTCAGCCGAGACACAATGACCGTCCGGGTCAGTTGTGGCGACTTTAACCTGCCCAATGCTTTTGTACCCACTAGCCCATATCCTGTGAGCAATCGTTTTGGTTTGCTCAACACTTCTATTGCCAAGCTCAATTACTTCCGGATATATAATCGTTACGGTCAGTTAGTGTTCGAAACCACCGACCCTACTCAGAAATGGGATGGTTTGTTCAACGGTGTATTGGCTGTAGAGGGTGTATATGTTTGGGTAGCGGATGGTTTCTGCACCAGTGGCAAGCAAATAAACAAAAAGGGTAACGTTACGCTACTTCGTTAGTAGTTGCTATGTTCTTTTACTATATTATTACATCAAAGGATGCAGCATTGCTGCATCCTTTCTGATTTCTAATCACAAAAAACGACACACCTTGGCAGCATTTTTCTTTCAGCTCGAACTGCCCGTTATCACAGAGGCTATGATGGCTACTATCCCAGCACATCGGGCGCATGTCAATAAACTGTTTGCTACTGGCAGTCTGCTGTCTTACAGCGTGTCGCAGAGTCGCAGTTTTATTTGGTGTGTTGTCAACACCGAAACCGAGCAAGACGCACTTGAAATAGTGTTGTCTTTTCCACTCTATCCTTTCTACACAGATGTAGTTTGCCATCCCTTACTTTTTCACAATACCATACCCGTATCACTGCCTGGTATATCGCTCAACTAATCTTGCACATTTATTACCTAAAGTGCTTCCTGTCTACTTGGTTCATGTACCAAGATTGAATTATCCTATTCTTTAATAGCCAAACAGAATGACCCCAATCATAGATAACTGTGGGTTATGACCGATATTTGCACTCTAATTTTAAAACAGCAATAAAAACAGAAAAAGAAAATGGCAAACAATTTTGTAACGGTAGGAATGAAATTTCCAGAGTTCAGTAAAAAGTCAGTTGTCTCTATCGAGAAAGGTAAAGAGTTTAGCGAAGTAAGCAACAAAGACATCGACGGCAAATGGGCGGTTATGTTTTGGTGGCCCAAAGATTTCACTTTCGTATGCCCTACCGAAATAGCAGAGTTCAATAAAAACTACACCAACTTTACCGACCGTGAAACAGTATTGCTTGGCGCATCTACCGACAACGAATACGTTCACCATGCATGGCGCTTAGCGCACAAAGATCTCCGCGATCTGCGCTTCCCAATGATTGCCGATACTTCTAAGAGCCTTGCCGAAGAACTAGGTATCCTATCTGCCGACGAAAAAGTAGCATATCGTGCCACTTACATCATCGACCCAGAAGGTATCGTACGTTGGGTATCTATCAATGACCTCAGTGTAGGTCGCAATGTATCTGAAGTACTACGCGTACTCGATGCCTTACAGACAGACGAACTTTGCCCATGCAACTGGAACAAAGGCGAAGAAACACTTACAGCAGCTATGGAAGCATAGTATCTATAACAATTCACAGAAACGCTCCTTATTCAGGGGCGTTTTTTTTGAATACTATTCAGTCTATTTTTCAAAAATTACAACGATGATCAATAACGAAACACTTCAAAATCTGTTTGCCGATCTCGGCATTCCTGCCACTCATACCAGTAGCAGCCTGCTCACCCTAGCCGCTGCCAACAATCGCTATATTCGCGACCTCAAACTCAATGTGTCTTCAGTACTAGGTAGCAGTCGCCTCACCCGCAAGGAGGCCTATCTGCTAGCACTATCAGTAGCGTCCAACGAGAAGAACGAAACCCTTATAGCAGCATTCGAGGCGCTGGCCACCAAGGAAGGTGCCACGCCCGACGAACTGGCCGAAACACATGGTTGCGCCTCGCTCCTAGCGCTCAACAATGTATTTTACCGTTTTAGGCATTACATGCACGACAATGAGTTTTACAACAAACAGCCCGCTGGTCTGCGCATGAGCCTCATGATGAATGTAGCTATGGGCAAGCACCTGTTCGAGCTTATGAGCCTCGTAGTATCTGCCATCAATGGCTGCGAGCGTTGTGTTACATCGCACGAGCACTCTGTCAAGGAGCAAGGCGCCGACGAACCTCGCATCTACGATGCCATTCGTCTTGGTGCGGTCATCAAAGGTTTGTGTGTAGTTATATAACTAGCGGGTAGCTGGTAGTGTTATAGTGAAAGTGCTTCCTTTGCCGGGGGCACTTTCCACTTTTATCTTGCCCTCATGCGCATCTACTATCGCCTTCACATAGCTCAGCCCCAGCCCAAAGCCCTTTACATTGTGTATGTTGCCCGTATGCGCTCGGTAAAACTTCTCAAAAATCCGCGCCTGGGTTTCGCGGTCCATACCTATACCATTGTCCTTTATCTTTATCGTAAACATGCCATTGCCATGTTTCAGCGTCTCCACATGTATCTTAGGGGTCTCGCTCGAGTATTTCATGGCATTGTCCAGCAGGTTAAAGATAATGTTCGAGAAGTGCACCTCATCAGCCTCTATCATGGGGTCGCTAGCCGCCAGTCGCAGGTCTATAGTGCCATTTTTCTCCTGTATCTGCAGCGCCATATTAGTAGCCACCTTGCTTATTATCTGGTGGGCATCCAGTGTTTGCAGCGTCAGTTTCACCTCTTCTTTCTCCAGGCGGGCAGCTTGCAGTATTTTTTCCACCTGCTTGTTCATCCGCTTGTTTTCCTCCTTTATCATGCCGCTGTATATCTTTATCTTGTCAGCATCATGTATCACTTTTTCGTTGGTCAGCGCATCTATAGCCAGCGATATAGTAGCCAGTGGTGTCTTTAGCTCATGCGTCATGTTATTGATAAAGTCCGACTTTATCTCCGATAGCTTTTTCTGGTTAAACAACGTCCGCACCGTCACCGCAAACGCCAGCACTATAATAGTGGTAAACACGATCGAAGCTGCTATCATCCAGCCCATTTCCCGAATGATCAGATTTTTATCCTCCCTTATCGATATAAACAACGTTTCTCGTGCGCGGTACGAGTCCTCAGGAGCCAGTTCTATCCGGTAGGGCGTCTCCATATCGGCCATATTAAAGCCCGGCGACTGCAATATGCTGTTCTTAAACAGATTAGTAATGCAGTACTCAAACCCCTGTTTTACATTATTATTCTTAAACTCCTTACGTATAATGTCATTCACCTCCTCATTGTCAAACGACCCCTCTACCGTAAAGTGATTGCGCAGATAAAACCGCTTCGACTCCTCAGTAGGTATATAGTTAGTGTGTTTGTACAGATACCTACTATAGATAGCCTCCTTCGATTGCTTCAGCGTATTATCTACCGACCGCTGAAACTCCTCATGTTTCAGCTTTATAGCATTGTTTATCCACGACATCTGTATAAACAGTATACCCACCACCGATAGCGTAATGAGCACAACAATTAATGGATAAATTTTCTTCATAGACATACAAAAATACTATAGCTACTGCATACCAAAAGGTTAAAAAGTACACATAGTAGTAAGATACAAACTTAAACAACAAATAGCCCATTTTTTTTCTTTTTTGGTTCCCAGCCTTGGCACTACTAGCAGCGGGCATTGTGTCACACTCTTGTACTAGCGGGGCAGTGAGGGGCTTAGTCCACGAAATAACCACAACCATTACATAATTCCAAACAAACTAACAAGCGTAGAAATACGCATTATATCACCCTGAAAAATGCGTACTTTTACGCATAAGATTACGTACTTATACGCTTGTTAACCAATAATGCCCTCAATAGTTTTGTTTCGATAAAATTATTAATCAAACAAAAAATCTATTTTGCCATTACCCATCGATCCGATTCTTACGGACATTACCCAGATGCAGGCTACGTTCAAGCAGCCCTCCTGCAACTCCCGGCTGCCTTTTGTGGAATATCCCAGCACAGGTACACCACCCACACTCAGTTTCAATGTGCCGCAGAATACCGCATTTGTAACTTACGGACATCTGGTGAAGTATTTTCCACCTACTTATTTCAAAGAGTTTACCAAAAAAGTGCCGGAGAACAACTACTTCGACATGATCAAAAACATGACCGCTCAGCAGGCTGTCGAACTCTTTCACCCCAATGTTGCCGCACCCACAAGGGCTGTAGTTGCTCCTAGTGCGTCTGCTGCTCAGGTCAAGGCTGCACAGTTCAACGGCTTGGGTGGCAACGTAGGCATGGCATCTGCCGTTCGCCCTACTGCCGATGGTATCTCTACCGCTGGCACCGAGCCTACCACCTCGTCTCCCACCATCCCCAATCCCGCTGTTTTTCGTGTAGTCGGGCTAGATGGTGGACTCCCTGGCACGCCCAATTACCAGCAGTCTGCCAAAATATCTATGAAGGCAGACTATGCTGCCAATGCATTACGCCCTTACGATGTGGCTCGGCTCAATGGTCTTGCTCCCGTCACTAAGTACGTAGCCCGTCCGCCACAGCCAGTACCACGCCTCATAGTTATCGAGGAATACACTACCATGGCTTTTCTGGGCAACTATGGCGCTGGGCGCATTGTCAAAACATTTTCGCTTTACCCCGGCGAGCGCACCACCATCAGCGTACGCACCTACAAAGACAAAATAACCACAGTCGATTCTTCTAAAAACGTACTCGATAGCTTTTCAGAGGCAAGTGCCACTGCCCTCGATACACTTATGCAGGAAGAGCAAGGCAACCTTGAGGCCACTGCATCGACATCGGCTGGCTCAGGCAGCAGCTTCACCACCTCTACCGATGCCCGCAATTCTACTCGTTCTTCTGGCATCAGTGGCAGCCTCAATCTGGGGTTTGCTACCATAGGTGGCGGCATGGGCAAGTCTATGAGCGAATCTTCTACCACCAGCGGTGGCATGAGCAGCACCTACGACTACAGCAATACTGGTGTGCGCCAGAGCAACATCAACAC
>CAMDNC010000139.1 GCA_945902755.1 Flavipsychrobacter stenotrophus | reverse complement strand
ACTTTCTGTAATTTTCTATTTCTGCAAAAGGTGGTATACCTTCTATGCCACTTCTTCTGCTTAGATGTATATATGGGTTTACTGGTTCTTTCCATCTCACAGGGAAGTAACCCATATTTGCCTCATAATTATCTAGTATTATTAAAGGTTTTGTAGCTGCCATGTATTGGGCTGCATGATGAAAGGTAGCATTCCTATCTGCTATAAGATTCCCGTCTTCATCTTTACCATTTGGCGAAAAGTCAAATGCCAAAACAACTGCGTTTTCTTTTATGTACTTACTAGCCCCATAATACCCTTCATAGGCTTTGTCGGCCTTGTACATGCATATCATTCTATGGCCACTTAGTATTAAAAAAAGGGCGGTTATCACAAGGCCACCTATATTCTTGACTACACCTTCGCCTAGACGGCTCGCTATCAAGCAGCAAACAAGTATGTAGATAAATATCTGCGCACGAATAGTTATAATGATGGTTCTGCCCAGAAACTCCTCAGGCACAAGCATGTATATAAGACCCACAATCAACAAGCTAACCCAAAAACCATCGTATTTGTTGACAGCTATGTTCTTCAATGCTTTTATAAAAGTTATTAACAGCAATATCCAGAAACTTATACCTGTTAGTATAGCCCACACGTATTCATGATGTACAATAGCTATCAGATACTTGAATTCCAACAACTCGATCAATCTGAACTTGTGCAAGCTGAGTTGCAATTGCATACCTCCTTGCTTGTCGGTAAACCAAAACATGAGTAGTAGAAACGGCAAGAGTAAAGCTGCAAAAGCTGCACTCTTTCTAACAAAAAATCGAAGTTTGTTATTTCGGTCATCATTAGCAATACTGCGCGACAATATTAGGCAAGCACAAGTAACCATCCCAAATACAAACGGCAATAAATGACTGAAAAAGGTAAGAAACGAAAGTAGAAAAAACAGCGCGGCATTACCTATGCTAGGTTTGCTCATATACCTAAGCCACCCCCAAACCATCCAATAAAAAAAGGCAGTACCTAGTGAAAAATTGTAAAAGCCCTTGGCGAATGCCGTTGTAAAAATAAAGATAAATACTGCCAATGGCCAATAGCTCTTTTTAATGCTTATTATACCGATTAGTAAATAAAAGCCGATAACTGATAGTAGAATATATCCTGTCAGGAATAGTTTTTCAGCGACCGCCCCCTTGGCAATGTATAGCAGTATTGCCAGTACAAAGGTGGTAGTACTGTTGGGGTCGGGGGTATACACTAACTCATAAAAGCGATTCCAAAGTGTCGTGTTTTCATTAGTCCATATATCATGTACTATTTTGGCATTGTATAGATGACACGGGCCATCGCAGGTCAGGTAAAAGTTAGGTAGCCATATTTGCAGCAATGCCACCACTATGCCTGTTGCAAAAAGCCAATTGAATATTTTTGCATTGTATGGCATGTTTCTTACATTTTGTTTGGTTGCGCGCCATCAGTGCCGTGCTATTACTGTGCAAATATAAATCTCAACGTCACACCAGCCCTTGTAGTTGTGGCTGGGAATGCATTAGACACATAAGGTATGGTTTGTTGCCTATCAAAGAAAAACAACAGTGTCAATAAATCGTTTACAGCATAGTTTACTGTCGGCGATATTCGTATCACTTTTTGTCCTCTCGATGTCACACTTACATTATTGGCTAAGAATGTATTTGTTGTTCTATCGTCTCTTATACCTATATCCATCTTGAAGATTAGCTCATTTTTTAGTTTCCTTACACCAAACAATGGGAAGGGCAGCCGCACTCCTTTTTTCCTGAAACCACCGCCTATCACATATTCCATGCTAGTGTTTTCACCTACTTGATAGTCTATCATGCTCAGACTTTGCGCTTTCGATTTGCGTACCTCAAACTTGGCAGTAAGATTATTTTTGAATGCAGCATCGAATCCTATTAGCGGATTGAATGCCTGTGTAAGCGTAACGTTGGGTACCTGATAATAGGGTATATAGTTGGTAGAGTTAGAGTCAATAAACGATGGGAAGCCTAACCCAAACAAATCACCAAATAACAAAGATGAGTTGAAGCTATTCATAGCTACAGTACCAGAATAGGCATGGTTTACTACAAAGTTTGTCATGATTTTTGAGAATACAGGCAGCTTGCTCAGCCCGTTGTAAGTCACGCGCCAGTTAGGCATTGGCGTAAAGTACCTGAATGGATTGTCCCTTACACGCTCATTCTTATAGTCTACCAATGCCGATGTCTGTGCATCCCTACCTGTATAAGCTGCTAGGAAAGAGGGTATCAATACATCTTGCGAAAACGGCCCATATCCTTTACTATATCCTGGGTTGTTGGGGTCGGGTAGTCCATTTGTATATGGATTGCTCGCGCCCAATCGTTTTGATATCACTTGTCTGTTGGCGAGGAATGTATTGTATATCTCAGAGTTCACTCTGGTATCTTTAAACATACTGCTCGTAGAGATATAGGTCATATTAAATGACCCTGTCTGATAGGGCGTCAAGTGCTCAAATCCTCCGTTACCTACATCCGCAAACAATTCGCTGTAAGACTTGCTAAATGTCTGCGTAAGTGTCAGGTCTACCCTAAAAGACTTATGGGGTAACAATGTAGCCTGCGCATTCAGGTTGCGAGAATACGTCTGTTGAAATTGCCCATTGAATAAAGAATCGCTGGATATTCGTCCTGCATTAGCCTCACTTTCTAGCCATGCTTTGTCTGGCTGATACCCATACACAAAGTTGAAGCCTGGCGCACCCGAATAGTTGTTGATACCCATAATGCGAGTACTATCCATATAGCCTGGCAACACAGTGCCTTGCGTCTGCGACACATTGATGGTTACTCGGTTTAGCATGGTAAGTGCATGACCTATCACATGTTCCGCAGGGCTCAGGAATAGAGGTCTACTACGTCTGGTTTTACGGGCTGTTTTCCTATCAGCCTTTTTCTTTTTCTTTTCTGCTATCGCTTTTGCCCTATCTAGTTCTTTCTGAACTTCTACTAGTGAGTCCAGTTGTCTATCGGTCAGTTTTGCTGTATTCAAGGCAGGGAACGTTGCTTTTAACCTATCCAGTGGAGTTTCTTCTGTTTTAGTACTGTCAGTCTTGTCTTTTTTGTCCTTCTTACTCCCTCCTTTCTCGTCACCTTTTGATCCATCACCGCCACCATCAGGCCGCAGATCATCTTCTTCAGCTTCACCTTTTTTACCTCCTGGCAGGCGCATACCTCCACTTTTTCTTAGGTCTACAGGCTCCGATTTGCTATTGCCAGATTTTGTTGCGTTTCCTCTTCTTGCTTCGCCTTTTTTTCTTGGTTTAGAATTTAGCGCCTTCAACCACCTCGACTTGTTGTAGAGTTGTGTCATGTTAAACTCGCCAGTTATGTTAGATGTTTGAGTATTGCCTATTGTGTTACCTTGTGCATAGGCTATAGGGGGAGCGGTGGTCCAAGAGTAGTTGGCCGAATACCCTATACGTGCACTCATCCAGTCGGTAAGTGGTAGTTTAGATAGGGGAACGTTGTATGTGCTGTTAAAGGTCTGGTTGTACGTATTGTTTTTGCCAAATCTTCTCAGATTGTCAAACAGTGTATCCCTTTTTTGTGCATTATCTACCCTGCCATATGGTTCATCTATCCTCGATACATTAGTGGCTGAAAAGTCTATAGATAAAGACTTCATCAATTCCCACCTGAGCGAGTAGGTCCTATTCCAAGTAAAGTTTTTAAAGAATGTGGGTTGTATTCTGTAGCCGCTTCCGTCATCTATATTACGTATCTGCGTTTCCTGAGTCAGCCGGTTCAGGTCATTACGCATATTAAATGCCGATGGCAGTGGATTGAAATTAAAATCTCTTACCAGCCCAAGCCATTTAGATTTCGATTTAAAGGCTCTTTTGAAGGGCTCTATTGGTTTAGACTTGATGCTGTAGGTATACCCCACACCATATCGCTGTGTGGTTATTTTATCATACTCTAGTACAGGGTTGCGTTTCAGCTGATTGTTATAAGCATACGTGAAGTCAAAGTTCTTTATGCTCCATATCATGCGCTTATTGCTAGGCTTGGTAGGATTTCCCTGTATGCGCACATTCGTTAGGTTCATACTGGTTATGGACGTAAAGTCCTGCGATGCTCTTCTTATCGAGTCTCTTGCACGCGCATCTTTGGCTGTATTCAGTTCGTCTGTTAACAGCACATCCTGATCAAATGGATTGTATTTAGGTGTGCTTACGTTTTGGGTATATCCCACAAACAGTGGCAACTGTACGCCCCAGTTTTTAGGCATCAGTTTTCCCAGAGCCAAATTGGTAGATGTATTGTATTGGTAGTACTTATCCTGAAAACGTTGCTGTATTTTCTGGTCTATATTACCATAGCCTGCTGTGTGCATACTACCCGATAGGTTCACATTACCTAAGTCGGCCAACTGCACAGATACCTTCCCAGCGGCTGCATATCCCGCTTGGTCGTTAGTGCCAGATATACGCATCTCGTCAAACCATACTTCTATGCACTTTGCCAATCCATCATCGCCCGGTGTTTTGTTACTTTTTTTAGGGTTCAGCAGACCCAGCATTATGTTTTTAGAGCCTCCTATGTTAGGGTTACCAGTTATTACTATCGTATTGCCTTTCGAGTCTTTTGTTTCGTAGGGTATGTGGCTTGGCCAGCCTTTAGCATCACGTTCTTTTTTGGCATCTACCAGTTCCTGTAGTTTTATGTTCACGTTATTGGCAGCTGGCCATATCAGGTCATCACGGCTATTGCTAACTCCAGGTGCAGTAATAGTAAGTGGTGTGCGATACTCGTAAAAGTTATTAGTGAAGTCACTACCTATTCTTATAAACGCATCCACATCTGCATTTTTTACTGGCTGTTGGTCTACTAACGATTCAGCATGCAAAAACATACGCAAATAGCTAAACTGACGCATGTCTACATTCACTTCTTTAAACACACCTCTAGCATCGCCATCCTGTAGCGCACATACACGCAGCGACAGTGATTGCTCATTCAGCAGTATAGGTCCGGTGCCACCTGTAGGATTGGCACTTTGTTGACGGTTTACACCTGGAGGAAGCACATAGGGTACTGGCTGACGGGTGGCATTTTCATTAAGGCTTACTGATGTTACAGTAAAGTCCGTAAGACTTTGGTTTTGTTGTGGTAAATTTTCGCCTGGTGTGTTCAGTGAATAATTATAGTTTCTCCATTGGTTTCTACCCATTTCCAGCGATGCAAAACGCATGATCACACTATCTTGCCAGCCTGTAAGAAACATTCGTATAAAGCGAATAGAGCGGAAATCTGATATGCCACCCACTCGGCGGTCATAGTTCTGAATCGGTATTTTAAACTGATACCAGCGTTCTGGAGAGGTAGTACCATTCGGCAGCTTCACATCAAAATTACGCACACTGATGATGTTGTTAGTACCCACCTGCATGTTGCGATTGAAGTCAATACGATATTGAAAGTATGACTCAGATTCGTTCATGGTATTATCCCTGTTTATGTCTTCCGATTCCGGTATGGCAGTACCCGATGTAGAAAACTGAGAGTTAGGGTCTGTAATAGGGGAGTTGCCGTCAGGACTATTGAAGCGTTTATAGCGGGTGAGCACGCTTATTTTATCAGCATTGGCATTGGTGCTGAATGATGAGTCCCTGTAAAACTTAAAGTTGTCATTGGCAGGGTCTGCAGCGGCCTCAGCATAGGCAGGGTTACCCGCTCCACCGTTCAGTTTTTGTTGCAGATTGTTCAGAAACCTCCCAAACACGGTTTGCTCACTTTGTTGTCCCTGTAGGCTAACATCTGCCAGTCCGTCATACCCTACATCCTGTAACTTACGGGCAGCATTGTCATTATCAAAAGCGCGGGTTATCTGCTGCTCAAATTTTGGTACATATCCCCATGCCGTAGTGTCCAGTTTGCTTGGGTCGAACGGTGAGGAGATGCCATTCTCAAAAAATAACCTCGAATCCTTCATCACATCTTCCGATACATTACCTAGATTGATGTACAGCGACCCACCGTTAGGGTTGCCTTGATTCAAAAATGGATCCATCACCCAAAACTGTACATACTGCACATTCGATGCTTCAAAGTCTGTATTATCAATCGATCTCGATATCCCACCCCATCTTCTTTCAGGGTTCAGCAGTTTACCATCATTGGGGTCTATATTGGTTACATCAAAGTTGTAAGGACCTCTGTCTTTAGGATAAAAACCAAGGTCAAAGGTGTTGAGTGCTCCTTGAAGCACCACAGTACTCTGATTCGGAAATACCTGATTCACCTGAATCATCCTTATATAGTGCTGGTTCGAGTCATCTCTTACATAGTTGGGTACCGTTGTGCCAGGGTTTACCAGTGTAGGCTCCAGCATGTACCATGCCAGTCGCGCCCTGTTAAATCCATATGCATGATTATTGGTCAGCGATGCTTCAGGAAATAAGGTTTGGCCATTTCTGTTGATAGCTCCAAATGGTGTAGATGCCAGCGACCATGCCTGTGCAGGGAATTTGAGGTCATAGCTACTGCTCGTTCCTTCAAAGTCATCAATGTATACGGCTCCTTCTGGGTCCAGCGCTGCTATTTGTCTAGGGTGCCCGGGCAGTAGCCCCGCTACCTCTACGTTAGTATTCAAAAACGATGGCGCGGTGGAGGAGTATATGGGTAGTTTGTCTATTATTCGGGTAAGACCAGGTACTTCTTTTTGGTAATTGGCATCCAGTCCTATCACAGTATTTTGTATAGGGTCATCTCCAAAGGTCACCTTTTGGGTAAATGGGCGCTCCTTCAGCCGCATGATGGTACCACCTAGCGTCAGGTTTTTGTCCTTGTAATAATCCAATCGCAGTGCCATAAAGTTCTGCTGCTGAAAACCAAAGGTCGCATTGTCTTCATACTGTATATTGATAGGTACTCCTGAGTTCAGTATACCTGTGTTCAGTATCTTTATTCTTCCTAGTCCATACTCTATTGAGTAATCCTGATTTTCTACCAACCTCGTACCTCCTGCACTCACCGATACCGAACCCGGAGGTATATTGAAACCTCCCAAAAATATATCGGAAGAGGAGGATGATTTATAAGAACCTCGCAATATGTAGCGGTCATTTTGCTGATACTGTTGAGCTATGAACTTAGTAGAGTCATACAGTACCTGATAGATGTATCTCCGCTGCAACACAGGTTCATTGGCCACAGCAGGTAGCAAGTCTTTACCAAATGGCTCCAATACTGGGAAGATGATTTTACCCTGTTGGGTGTTTATCGTCAATCCATCTACAAAGTCAAATATACCATCTGGTTTTGGCTCATTTTGAGCATTCAAGTGGTCTAGGTTCAGTAGGCTTATGAAGGGCGTTCCACCCAGTGGACCCTCAGGCATATAGCGCTTTTCCCCACCACCCGGGTCTTGGTAGAGAATATTCAGCATAAAGTTATCTTTCGATACCCCGAATCCCCCCAATGCATACACGTTTTTCATCATCAGCTTCCACACAGGTAGCTTAGTTCTTGGTGCTGTTCCTTTTAGCAATTTCAGGAATAGTACTTTTGGGTTGGTGGAATCTGGTGGTAGATCGGCCGCAAATTCACCTACTTGGTATACCTTACCTCTGTAGGTATATCGGTATGCCACACCTAGCACATCGTCAGGGTTCATCTGGGTATTCAGCATTATATAGCCCAGCTGTGCGTTAAATGTATATTCTGTAGGCGACAACTGGCGCGCTGTAGTACGCTCAAAGTCCTGACCTTGAGTTAGCCCCAGCGCCACAGCCGCATTAGTGGCAGATTTCTGCTGTCTACCTGTTGGGCTTATTTGCAGTTGGCTATACAATCGGTTGGCACGATTATCGGGCAGCCCAAAGGGGATCCCGCTAGCACCATTAGCCAGTTGCGGCAGGTAGGGATCAGCCTCACCTAGGTCCATAAAACCTAGTATGTCTCTCACCCCAGATACTGCTCCCGTTCTGTTAGTTACCCACACCTCCACCTTGTTTAGGGTAACCAGTGAGTTGATAACTGGATAGTCTTTCAGTGCTTTGTTGTAGTTGTTATAGAAGTATTGCGAAAGCAGGAAGTTTCTGTTTTCTTCATAGTTATTGGCTTTAATGGCTATTTGCTGCGCCTGTGAGCCTCCTTGAATGGTTAGACTTTTACGCTGCGATTTTTGCTGAGATACCACACCTGTTACCCATAGTTTACCAAACTGCAATTGTGTTTTGATACCAAACAACGATTGCACCCCACTTATCAGATTACTCTTCAGCGGGAAGCTGACATTACCAGCCTCAATCTTTTTCAGCATCTCATCTTCCTTACCGTCATAGTCTAGTTTTTGTATGTTTTGGTAGTCAAATGTTGCCTTGGTATTATTACTGATGTTCAGTTTCAGTTTATCACCCACTGTAGCCAACAGATTGATATTCATCTGCATGTCAAAGTCGAATATCCCGTACTTCTGGGCACGTATCGGTAGGGTAGGGTTCTTTATGTTTTGCCAGTTGCCACCAAAGGTTACATCCACATTTCCTTGTGGTTTCACCTGTATGGTAGAGCTACCAAATATCCTATCAAACAGCCCCTCCTTATACATTTGGGGCAGTTCGGGTGTTTTATTGAATTCTGTTAATCCATTAAGTCTGCGCTGAAAGTAGGCTTGTTCGTCTTCCTTAGCCTTGTACTTCATGTACTCATCCAGTGTCAGATAAGTAGGGGCACGCAAATATTCATTACCCATTTTAGAGGTGTAGTAATACCTATTTGAATCAGGGTCGTATTCAAATGTTTTTTTGTAGTTCTTGGGGTCTTCCAGATCTATACTTGCAGG
>CAMDNC010000138.1 GCA_945902755.1 Flavipsychrobacter stenotrophus | reverse complement strand
CCGGGCAGCAGCAGCGTGTCGCCACGGTGCAGGTCAGGCGTGTTGTCCGCCTGTTGCACATACACATAGGCCTTGCCTGTTACGTACGCCACCTTCGCACTATCTATACTCGCTATTATCTCCACCGGCACCTTCACACTTCGCTGCCCCACTCGTTGCGTACCAGCTACGCGCACCACATAACTAGCCCCTGCATTTATTTTATCCCCAAACCATCCTTGCTCATTACGTGCATCATGTAGCCCCGCCACACTCATACCCGCCGAAAACAGCAATAACTGCGTCACCACAAACACCACACCCACCAATCTTGACTGCCACCCTGCCCTAAGCCCCACTGCCACCAGCAGCCCACAACACAAAGCCGCCATCCAGCCCCAGGCCACTATTGGCACAGCAGCTAACCACTCCTCATAGTAGCATAGTACACCAGCCGCAAAGGGCACCACTATCCTAAAAAACGGAGCCGTCTCCCAAACGTATGCTTTATATAACGGCCATCTACTCATAGTGATTCAGTACCGCAAAATACTAAAATGAAGTGGATAGCCACGATACACAGCAAAACGCACATTTTCCCATTTATCCTTACCTTCGTTCCGTCAGCAGGCCTCCATACCTGCTACAGGAAATGGTGTCTTCCTGCTCACAACCGCCTCCTTTTCCCGGGGCTGATGGCGCCTGCTATAACCGTGTATCGGCACTATTGCCGTGGTGATCATTATATGCAGGTATATGAAGCAAAACTTTTTCGCATCACTTTCGCTTTCAGCCGCTAGCCACATGGCACGCTGGCTAGGTTACATCACACTACTATCAGTAGCCACAGGCTCATTGGTCGCACTTTTTTTGTGGCTGCTCGATCGGGTTACTCTTTTGCGCTGGCACCACCCCTGGCTGCTCTATCTGTTACCCCTAGCAGGTGTCGCCATATATTTTGTCTACAAGCTATGGGGCAAAAACTCCGCCGCTGGCAACAACCTTATTATCAACGAGCTACACGCCCCCGGCGCAGGCATACCCACCCGCATGGGCCCACTCGTGCTGGTCACCACCATCGTCACACACCTGTTTGGCGGCTCAGCCGGGCGCGAGGGCACCGCCCTGCAGATCGGCGGCAGCATCGCCCACCGCATCGCCCGTCGGCTTGGTCTATCCACTGCCCATGCGCAGCTACTCCTGCTCACAGGCATAGCAGCCGGTTTTGGTGCCGTGTTTGGCACACCCCTCACAGGCGCCATTTTTGCGCTCGAGGTCGTTACCGTTGGTCGCATCCGCCACCATGCCCTCCTCCCTTGTCTGTTGGCTAGTGTACTCGCCGATGCCACTTGCACAGCCTGGGGCATACACCACACCAGCTACCACATCACCCCCGGTGCCATCAGTAGCTTATGGTCAGTACGCCTTGCCGACATCGGCAAGATCACCCTCGCAGGAGCCATATTCGGCATCGTGGGTTATTTGTTTGCATGGCTCACAGAGCAAGTCAAGCACCACAGCCACACCCTCATTCCTCGGCACCAATGGCTCATACCCGCACTCGGCGGGCTCCTCATCATAGCACTCACCTACATCTGCGGCACTACCGATTATCTAGGTCTTGGCGTCACCGCCTCCACACCACAAGGTGTCAGCATCGTCAATGCCTTCCAGCCCTCAGGCGTACACACCTTTAGCTGGTTATGGAAACTCATCTTTACCGCCATCACCCTCGGCATGGGTTTTAAAGGCGGCGAGGTCACGCCCCTGTTTTTTATCGGTGCAGCACTCGGCAACACCCTCGCACCCCTCCTGCATCTCCCTCCCGATCTCCTTGCCGGCCTCGGCTTCATAGCCGTTTTTGCCGCCGCCACCAATACCCCACTCGCCAGCACCCTCATGGGTGTCGAGTTGTTTGGCGGCCAGTTTGTGCTCTATTATGCAGTAGCCTGTTATGCCGCCTATTATTGCAGTGGGCACAGCAGCATCTACGGCACACAGCGCATAGCCATCAACAAATACACCGGTCAGCCCACCCACACCCCACACCAAGACATACCCATGGCAAAAGATATGTGACCCCTCAATACACCTATTGCCACTACAATGTTTCATACTTTGCCCGAATCCCCTACCTTTGCGCCGCTATGCAGATAGAAATATTAAAATCTAAAATTCATAGGGTAAAAATCACGGAAGCCAATCTACACTACATTGGCAGTATAACCATAGATGAAGACCTGATGGACGCCGCCAACCTGATAGAAAACGAAAAGGTGCAAGTGCTCGATATCGACAACGGAGAGCGTCTCGAAACCTACGTTATCAAAGGCATCAGAGGCAGCGGTATGATATGTATGAACGGCCCCGCCGCCCGTCGCATCAACCCCGGCGACACAGTAATCGTTATTTCTTACTGCCTCATGGAGTTCGAAGCCGCCAAACAATACAAACCAGCCATTATTTTCCCCAAAGAAGGTAACAAACTATAACGCACGTGTACCCCAGTCCGATTATCAAAATCACATTTGGGCCACCTCATTTGCTTAGTTCTTATAAATAACAAACCCTCACCATTTGGTGAGGGTAAACCTTTTTGTGAGTATCACAGATTGCAGCAAAGCCATCCAATATTATAAATCTCTTAGCCTTCTTGTTACTTCAAAATCAGCAATGTTTTCTGCTTCAGATTTATCATAAATAGATAGCATATACAAGAACTGTTTAGTTACCTGTATATGAGTTATTACCCTCGCCCCACCCGATTTTCCTTTTCCTTTCGATGTTATCGCAAGCCGTATTTTGTAGCATTCATTTCCAATTGGTACACCATGACGTGGGTCATTAAGTAATGTTTCAGCCAAACTTGCAACATCATTTTTTATTGACGGGTATTTTTTTGCCAGCCGTTTGAGTTCCTTCTCAAAATCAGCAGTTGCTACAATGCTAAATGCCATCAAGTACCTCTTGTATGGTTTTCAATTTACCTTTTCCTTTTTTGTGTAACCGCACCTCTGCCACCGAATTATCCAGCGCAGCCAGTATCTTCTTTTCCTTAGCAGTCAATTTTGGCGGCTCCACTACTTCCACAAAATCCAGATGTTTTACCAGCTCCTTCAGAAAAGAAACTTTCTCCTTGGTTTTGACATTCAAAATAAGCTGTTCCATATAACAATTAATTACCCAAAGGTACGAAGTATGTACAATCAAAATTACTCGACCTCTACATCCCACAACCACCCTCCACACCCTCATTTCACAGTTTCTTTTTCACCAGCCACAGCACTACTAGCAGCGGGCTTTGTGTTACTCCCTTGTACTTGGGAGGCAGTGAGGGGCTTTGTACTTATTGTGCAAAATGGTAAGTAAATCTAGTTCGAATCCCTTACAGCCCGCTTCAATAACAATAGCTCACTTCGGTGGGCTATTGTTGTTCGAGGGGAGATAGTAAGCCAGTAAAGGGGTTCAGGCGATTTGGGCCGCAATTAGTGCGGTTATTGGGGCGAGATTATTCGGCGTGTCCGAGACACCTTCAAGACACCCGACCAAAATCGCAAAGAAACCCAGAAACACAGCCTGATAAACTGGACAGCAATTACATATACATATCCGTTGAATGAGAGGCTTTTAGGTGCTACAAAACCAACGCAATGGACAATTGTCTGTACGCATCATTCTTTCTTTAAAAGCATAGTGCCGTGACGAATAAGTATTCCATCTACTTGTGCATAACTATTGCAGGGAAAAGGGAGATGATAAATGCAGGCCTCTCAGTATTGGCCGCTTAGTGGGATAATACCATAGGGCGCATCAAGAAACATGATGAAGATGCCTTTACTAACAATAAGCTTTGGGCAGCCTTGCTCACAAGGGTAACCGAGCTATATACAGACAGTATAAAGCAGAACCTGCCAGTGTCAGCATAGCTGATAAACGATAAGCTTTGAAACTCAGGAGAGCAGTCATTTCCTGCGCTTTCTAATCAGAAGAGCTACTTGAACTCAGATGTTATACCGTAATATCGTCGGAGAATTCGAGAATTGGACGGCAAATGCATGATGATTTACCGAATTTAAAAAAGAAATTTTTTTCACAATTATCCACAAAATCACAGGAAAATTACCTTTATGGAAACTACATTATAATAGTAGCAATAATGTGTTTAAAAAGAAATGGATTTTGACCAAAGAACCAGTCAGAATTGTTTTTGATAGTATCATATTGAATTTGCTTATTTGACACAGTTTTTGAATAACTTTATCAATGTAAAAATCTAATGTATGAAAATAGCACTTTCTTTTTTCGCCGTTTTTCTGTCCTTGAATTTTGCATACGCAAAGAAATTCATCATCGAAAATAAGGGACAAGTAGTAACCCATGACCTTAAATCGGTAGCCGGACTGAGTTATTATTATAGTGATAGACAGAATAGTGTATTTTTTTTCAAGGACCGTGTTGAATACCTACTGACCAGTTGTGAAGCAACGGGAAAGGACGCCGGAATGCATACAAAAGTATCGCAGAGGAAAGTGGTATTGCATTTTGTAAATAGCAATTCCGATGCAGCAGCAGCCGGACTCCAGTGCCAAAAAGGTGCCTTAAACTATTTTACAAACGGGAATAGCGTAACAGGCGTACATCATTTCAAGACTGTTTCCTATACAAATATTTATAACGGGGTAGACCTAGAGTATACGGTTACTGATGCCGGTCTTAAATATAATTTTATCGTTCACCCATTTGCCGACCCGTCCCAAATAAAGATCGCTTATTCGGGCGCTATTGAGCGCCAGCAATTAGAAGGCGGGGCACTAATCACAGAAACGCAGGTGGGGCAGTTGACCGATCATAAACCTGTATCCATGCAGAATGGCAAAATCATTGAGACGAACTATGCTATGAATGGTAATAAACTGACTTTTGTAATAGGCGCTTACGACAAGTCGAAGCAGTTGACCATAGATCCACTGGTATTATTTACAAGTAGTTATATGGGAGGTGACAAAGAAGATATTTTCAATGAGGTATTCCTGAAATCGCCAACTGAATTGTTTTTATCAGGCACTACTTCCAGTGTTGCCTATCCTGTACAAGATGCTTTCGATTCAACATACAATGGTACTGTGGATAACGATATTTGTATCACCAAAACAGACCCGACCACAAATGTACTATACTACAGTACCTATATAGGTGGCAATGACAATGAAGCAGTAGAGGGAATGGCCGTGGATACAAATGGGTTTGTAATGATTGCAGGGCAAACAGCAAGTTCAAATTATCCTGTTACTTCCGGGGTTATCGGGACTACCTATAGCGGTACGCTTGATGGTTGTATAACAAGATTGGATTCCAGTGGGGGGAGTTTAAACTTTAGCACCTTTTTTGGTGGCAACGGAGTAGACAGGATCAATGCGATACATTATGATTTCCTTGGCCAGCCGATTTTTGGCGGGTTTACATTCAGCAGCGACCTGCCGGTGGCTAATGCCTATGACAGCAGTGCCAATGGCGGTATGGATGGTTTTGTAGCAAGAATGAACATTACCGGTACAGCCTTGCTCTATTCAAGTTACATAGGTGGTACGTCACTTGATGAAGTAAACGATGTAGCCGCAACATTTCCGGTAACGGGAGCACCTCCCAGCATCATATATGCCGGTAGAACCATAAGTAATGACCTGCCTTTGGCGAATGCGTTATACAGTATTAACAATGGCGGCGGTGGTGATGTAATGATCGGTATCCAGAATACTGCAACCGCAACACTCGAGTACAGCACGTATTACGGAGGCACTGCGGTAGAGCGTGTAACAGCTTTTACACTTTTCAACGATTCTATATTAGCTATTACCGGTTATACTGGCAGCAGCGACTTTCCATATGTTAGCCCGTTTCAAACATACAGTGGTGTTGTAGATGGTTATATAATAAAGATGAATCCATTTACGAATATTGTGACGTTTTCTACCTGCATTGGCGGCCCAAATGAAGACATAGCAACGGATATTGAGCAAGATGATATGGGTGGCATACACATTTCGGGGTATAGTTTAAGCCCGGGACTTCCAGTCTATAATTTTTACGACAGTGTTTACGGAGGCAATGCAAAGGAGGACATATTTTTAGCTTCATTTGACAATAGTAATTCCCTGCAATATCTTAGTTATTTGGGTGATACTGCTAATGAAGTAGCGCTGGGTATTTCTGTTCTTTCCGGCTTGTCAAGTCATTCAATTGCCCTTTGCGGATATGCAACAGGGGCTGGATATCCTATAATTACTCCCTATGATTCGTCTTTTAATGGGGTAACAGATGGTGTATATGCCATCTTCCTTTTTTCTAATACCATTAGCATCGGCATAAAAGATCAAAGTAAAGAGGCAACATCTGTTTTAGCAAGTCTTGGAGCTGATAAATATGATTTGATAATAAAGGACGGGTGCTACCAAAATAAATCATATAAGCTTATGGATATGGCAGGGAAAGTAATTGCTGCCGCTAAGCTTGCACAGAGCAGAACACGCGTTTCTTTGTCAGAACTACCCCATGGAAATTATATCATCTTTTTGACCAATGAAAATGATCAAAGTCGACAGTATTTTAAACTGGTAAAATTCTGATAGTATCTTTGGGGGGCTGGTATTTTCTAGACATAAGTGCATTAAAATCAATGAGCATCATGCACTTCGTCCTCGTTGAGTCTCCTCGCTTTTTCTGCGGGGGACTCGACGACATCTGGGCTAGATAGCTGAATATTCTTTTCCCAGCCAGCTGCACTCACTTGCGTAAAATCCATATCTCAAATTGTGGATATCTTATCCACTGCCGGCACCCGTATTGCCACTAATTGGCTCTCTCTGCATTTATGAGTCGGTTTTTAAATAAAGTTATAAAGAACTGAGAAAGTAATTTATGATAGATTGAAATTGTACAAAAATTAGCGGTATATCTCCAAAAGTTACCGTTCAATTATGTGCTCTTAGTCGATCCGTATTTTTTTTGTTATCTTCAAAAATTGATTGATGCCAAAGCAGTAAAAAGAATACATGACATTCAGAAGCTATTGTATCGTATCTGCAAATGATGAAAAAATTATTTGCTCCTTACTTCAAGGGAACAACATTATTACATTTAGCCCCGATCCTACGAATCGATTTTGGCAAAATCCCGATGGAATAGGTACTCTTACTTACAGGCATGGTGAGAAAGATCGAAAGCCGATTACGAATGATATCAAAATGTGCGAGGTCATCTTTAATACCGAGGATGAGGAAGTCGCAAATAGAATACTTTCTACAATTCAGGTAGGAATGCTCTTAGCATACCCTTATCCCGAGGGGGCACAATCCTACTTGAAAGTTGATGAAATAACACAAGAATTCAATGAAGCTATTTATTTCGAAGATTGGTATTCTCAACGGTTTTATAAACCAGAGGATTTTACTTTTGGAGTTTTAGTTTGGACAGTTGCTAAAAACAATCCAACATTATTGTATGCTCTAGAAAAGTACAAATTGAGTTTAGCACTCGAATCCATTACTCCTCATTCAGCTCAACCCAAATACGGTCAGATAGTTAGTAATTACAGAGCAGAGTATTCTTATCATACACGCGCTTCATTTGCAATAATATCTGCATTTTCTTCAATCGAGGAAATGGGTTTAGAAATTCGTTCGAGTTCAAAAAAGCCAAGATTTATTAATAAGGATACAGGAATGTGGAACCCACTAGTTTATGAAGACATAAGTCAGCGGCTTGCGGCCATCCAAATTAGCTCAAATGATTCAATCGATTGGATTTACAGAGGAAAACCAACACCTGTCGAAGATAAACTTAATCCATACTTTGGAATTGACTCTGAATGGGTAGATGGAAAGACAGTCAGGGCCAAAGCACTAACTTACCCAGAGGCAATACATAATGCAAGTTACCTCAGAAACTTTATTGCAGCACATAAGTTTAATGAACTCACGGAGTTTATTAGCCCCTACGATATATTCAATGTTCAAAGTTTGGTTCGCATGCTGATTCTTAAGAAAATGCGGCTATGGGATACCATTAGACAAAGGCATAGGTGCAAGTTGAGGTATTAGTGCGGGCTGTGAAGATCAACCATCTCGCCCGTTTGGCACAAGTGTTCATAAATAAATTTGGCGCGAGTCTTTTCCACTCGCGTCTAACTATCGGCAAGTCTTTTTGACTTGCGTAAAATCCACATCTCAGATTGTGGATATCTTATCCACTGCCACCACCCAAATAGCCACAAACTGGCGCACTTTTTGCGGCATGTGTAGCACATAATCCATTTACCCAAACCCACACAACATGTCAAAAAATCACAGTTCCCAATACATCAACTACAGTGTCCCACGCTTCCCAAAGTGTGCAGCACCTCACACCACCCAACCGGAAAATGCATCCCAACCAGCAAAAATGAATATCATTGATAATCAACCACTTAAGTGCCAAAACCCATGAAAATACCGGAAACAAACCGGAAAAACCGGAAATGAACAATAAATACAATATGATCAGGTGTTACCACAACACACCCGCTGATAGATATAAGAAAGCCCCGCCCTTGATGGTGCCTTTTGATGCCGAAGAAGAAAGCAGGAAGTAAAATTATTAACCCCAAACCCCCAACCCATGACAAAAAGTCAAATAGTAGTAATGCACCGGCAGAAAACCAGCACCACGCAGGCGCCAGTAGCCGAAGGATAACGGCGTAGAGCTACTTTTTTGTCAGCGGAGCGATTGACAAAAAATTTCCTTTTCTTTTTGCTACTTTTTCTTTTTGAAATAAAAAGAAAAAGTAGGAGCCCATGGTCAGAACAACACCGAGCAGAAAACACCAAACCAGAAAAAATGAATACCATTGATAATCAACGACTTAAGTGCCAAAACCCATGAAAATACCGGAAACAAACCGGAAATACCGGAAATGAACAATAAATAAAATATGATCAGATGTT
>CAMDNC010000137.1 GCA_945902755.1 Flavipsychrobacter stenotrophus | reverse complement strand
AGCGACAGCTATCAAAGCGATACTTGGCAATATGATATTGAAAAGGAAAAAATAGACTGTGATTTTTGAAAAAAATGTGGCTACTCAATTTAATGACTGCGGAAGGAATAATATAAACCTTAATCATATTGAAAGAGCATTAGCAAAGCCACCTTAAATTGATGGAGCGATAGCGATGATCTCTTAGTGGCATGGACGCTAGCGGAGGCGTTTTGCACTTCCCAAAATACTACGTAACAAGGCTGCTGTGGCTTATCTGTGATAGCAAACATATAAAGGAATAAACGGGAAATTACTGACTAGTAATGAGCACAAAACGCAGTAGAAAACAACTATTTATGAAGTAAAGAAAAAAAACTGTGGCTATAAGCTATGTGAAATGTAGTTTATTACTTATCTTGCCTTCACAAAATATATTTGAATGAAAAATTACGTTTTCACAGCGTTTTTATCGATTGCACTGATAGGTGCAAATAGCGCTTCAGCACACGGAGGAGACTCTAAATCCGATTCAAAAGAATTCCATTGCTATAAAGCTTGGAAGAAAGATTGGAAAAGCGATAAGAAGGAATATAAAGCCAAAAAGAAAATGGATCAAGACAGACCATTTGCTGCGGCTCGTAAGCATCGCAAAGCACACAAAAAAGCTTGGAAGAGCGAAATGAAAGAGCACAACCATACGCACTACTACCATTGGTATTAGTAGGTAATTTATAAACATTGAAAGTAGCCCCTGTTTCCCATATTCGGGGGCTACTTTTATTTAAGTTTAACATGCGCTATTGCAATGCCTGGCGCATGGCTTCATGGTGTTTTTAGTTAGGTGATGTAGTAATATGTAAAGCAGCCAGTGTATGGGTGTTGTTTTTTTGTGTACATAACTCACGTTTCCTGAAGGTTTTAGACTTAAATATCCCCCTCTTTAACCCGTTTTCCTATTCATTTCTCTGAGTACATTTGTAAGCATAAAAATTATTAGTTGATGAAGAAAATATTTCTGCTGTTTGCTGCTGTGATGACACTGCAAGGCGCAAGAGCTGATGAGGGTATGTGGATACCCATGCTCATTGGTAAAAACTATGAGGAAATGCAGCGACTGGGCTTGCGCCTCACCAAAGATGATTTGTATAGTATCAACAATGGTAGTATGAAAGATGCCGTACTTCAGTTTGCTGGTGGATGTACAGGCGAAATGATATCTGACAATGGCTTATTGTTGACCAACCACCACTGTGGGTATGATGCGATAGCTAGTCTGAGTACAGTAGACAGGAATTTGCTAGACAACGGTTTTTGGGCGCACAGTGTAGCAGAGGAGTTGCCAGCCAAGGGTGTTACGGCTCTCTTTCTGCAACGTATGGAAGACGTGACCGACGAAGTACGCCAGGCCTTAGGCAATGCAAAAGGCGAAGAGTACAATAAAAAATTTGCTGCGATACGCAAAAAAATTGAAGAAAGGAATACAAACGGCGGAAAATTGGTGGCTAATGTGAAAGATTACTTTAATGGTAACCAGTTCTTTTTGTTGATTTACAAACGTTACACTGATGTGCGCCTTGTAGGTACTCCACCAAAATCATTAGGGAAATTTGGAGGAGACACCGACAATTGGATGTGGCCTCGTCATACCTCCGACTTCTCTATGTTTCGTGTGTATGCTGATGAAAACAATCAGCCAAAAGATTACAGTCCATCTAACGTACCTTTTCGCCCCAAAAGACATCTTGCGGTTTCTGCTAGAGGTGTAGACGAAGGTGATTTTGCGATGGTAATGGGTTATCCTGGTCGCACCAACCGTTATGAAGTATCATATGGTGTAGATCTGGCTGTAAATGTTGTTAACCCATCTATTGTTAACTGTCGTGATTTGCGCCTAAACATCATGCGCCGTCACATGGATAAAAACAAATCAGTGTATTTGCAACTTACATCTTCATACTCTCGTATAGCTAACTATTGGAAATACTTTATAGGACAAACAGAGCAGTTGAAACGCTTGGACGTTGTAAACAAGAAACGAGCTGAAGAAGATGCATTTTCTCAGTGGCAGCGTACCAATGACAAGTCTGTAGGACTGTTAGGCGATTTTGCTAAGATATATGCGGACTACACCCCATATGCAAAACATTCTGTCTATTACAATGAAGCATTCCGTGCTCCTGCACTTTCACGTATGGCTGCTGGTTTGAAGCCATTATATGATGCCTATGAAAGACATAATGGTAAACTTAGTGAGGATACACTGAAGAAGTACACTAACATAGCTCAAAGCAACTACCGAGCTACTTATAAAGATTACGAGATGGCTACAGACAAAGAATTGTTTGCAGAAATGACCAAACTTTACTATGATAACGTACCACAAAGTCAGCATCCTGCTATTTATAAAACAATTTTGAAGGGTACAAACGGTAGTAACAAGGCAGTGTATACTGTATATACAAATACAGTATTTGCTAATACATTTCTTACCGACAGCAATAGGTTTAACTCATTTTTGAAGTCACCATCTTTCAGCAAGTTGAAGGGTGATGCAGCAGTGCAATATGCAGTGAGTTTTGTGAGCAACTACTCTAAAAACTATCAGCCAAAGGTTACATCGTTTAACGATCAGAAAGCTGATTTGGCTCGGGAGTATGTAAGTCAGTTGATGGAAATGAAAAAGGGCAAAAAGTTTTACCCAGACGCTAACTCTACCATGCGTATTACTTATGGCAAAGTGCTCAGCTATGAACCAACAGACGGAGTACAGTATAGTTACTTCACCACTCTGGACGGGTTAATGGCTAAATACAAACCGAACGATGATGAGTTTGATGTACCAGCAGATCTTATAACGCTGTACAAAAACAAAAATTATGGTCGGTGGGCTGATGCAGATGGTACGTTGCACACTTGCTTCATTACCAATAACGATATAACTGGTGGTAACTCTGGTAGTCCTGTTATTAATGCTAATGGTGAACTGATAGGAACTGCATTTGACGGTAATTGGGAGGCAATGAGTGGTGATATAGCGTTCGACAAAAAGTACAAAAGAACCATAGTGTGCGATATACGTTTTGTGCTATTTCTGATAGATAAAATGGGTCGTGCCGACAACTTGATTAAGGAAATGGATATCAGGTATTAATATTATTATTACTTTTTTTATAAAGCGGTGGGTGTTGATTTCTGCCGCTTTTTTATTGATCATGGTATCCATTTAGAAGTTTGTCTTACTAGTATATGCAGTTTTGGCAGCACATTACAATATAAAAAGCCGCTCTGTGAGCGGCTTTTTATATTGTAATGATGTATGAATTTAGATTATTTAATTTTGAAAGCCTTCTTGACTTTAGCTACGTAGTCAAGTTTTTCCCAAGTAAACAGTTCTACTTTCATTGTTTTTGATTTACCATCTACACTTTTGAAAGTTTTAGTTACGGTTTCTGGTACACGACCCATGTGACCATAAGCAGCACATTCGCTATACATAGGCTGACGAAGTTTCAGACGCTCTTCGATGAAGTAAGGGCGCATATCGAATATTTCGCTTAGTATTTTTGCTATTTCGCCATCAGTCATTTCTACTTTAGATGTGCCATAAGTGTTCACATACAGTCCCATTGGTTCGGCAACGCCGATAGCGTAAGATACCTGTACAAGCACCTCATCGCATACACCCGCGGCTACCATGTTTTTGGCTATGTGACGTGTAGCGTATGCTGCAGAGCGGTCTACCTTGCTAGGATCTTTACCAGAGAATGCGCCACCACCGTGTGCACCTTTGCCACCGTATGTATCTACTATTATCTTGCGACCAGTAAGGCCAGTATCTCCGTGAGGTCCACCTATCACAAATTTACCTGTAGGATTGATATGGTATTTTATTTCCTCGTTGAACAGGTGTTTGTACTGAGGGTAGCTTTTCAAAATGCGAGGAATCAAAACAGTTTTTACATCCTTAGTGATTCTTTCTTGCATTGCTTTTTCTTCAGCAAAGTCATCATGCTGAGTAGAAATAACTATTGCGTCTATGCGCACTGGTTTGTTGTTGTCGTCATACTCCAGTGTTACTTGGCTTTTTGCATCTGGACGCAGATACTTCATTTGTTTACCTTCGCGGCGAATAGCTGCCAGTTGCAACAACAAGTTGTGAGCAAGGTCAAGAGCCAATGGCATGTAGTTAGCTGTTTCGTTGGTAGCATAACCAAACATCATACCTTGGTCGCCAGCACCTTGTTCTTCTTTTTTCTTTTTATCTACACCCTGATTGATATCTGCAGACTGCTCATGTATAGCAGAAAGTACACCGCAAGAATGAGCTTCAAACATGTATTCGCTCTTAGTATAACCGATACGGGCTATCACTTCGCGTGCGATAGTTTGTACATCTATGTAGGTATTACACTTTACTTCTCCGGCTAATACTACCTGTCCTGTTGTTACTAGTGTTTCGCAGGCAATTTTTGACTGCGGATCCCAGGCAAGGAAGTTGTCTACCAATGCGTCTGATATCTGGTCGGCTACTTTATCTGGATGGCCTTCTGATACTGATTCTGATGTGAATAAATACGACATTTTTGTTTGGAAATTTTGGATTAAAAATTAGTTTGTAAACGTTATAGCGGCAAATGTATGAATTGTTATGTGTATTTCTGCTTTTTGTATCTGTTTTCTCAGCTTCAGTAGCATGAAAAATCCTCTTTTATCAGTAATAAAAGCGGTTTTTGCGTTTTGTACTCCATTTTAATCAACTCGATTTCACATCTTTAATTGGTAATTTGCTTTGTCTAATACATGTATATTTGTATGACCTCGTTATGAAATACTTTGTTTTCTTCTTGGTTTGTCTGTTGAGTGTGTCGGCTACTGCACAGCAATTAGCTATGCAAGCCCAACAAAGGAACTATACAAATTTTTCCTACAAACGTTCTTACATCACCGAGGAATCGAGACGCTTTAATGGAGTATACCAGCATCACCCCGATTTTGGTAAGGTGCTGCAAGACTCACCCCCAGAAGATTGTTTTGAAGACATAGCGTCCAGAACTGAGTTCACGAGGAAATACATAAAATCGGGTACGGATGGGAAGGAAATAATGTTACAATCGTCCACTGCACCCATGCACTACAGAGATGAAGAAGGCAGGTGGCGTGCAATAAACAGCAAATTGAAACCTAGTGATAGGGGAGTGTACGTAGCTACTGAACAGCCTGAGCCAGTAATTATAGATGCGGTAAAAGGGTACGCTAAGTTGGTGACAGGCGAAAGCGCGTTGGTATTCAACAGCAATCTTCAACTAATACATCTCTTGCCAGATGGTAGCGAGCAATTGCTAGGCAATGCCAACTGGAGCAAACATACTGCAGGCGACGATGGTGTGTATGTTACAGACATTTGGCCTGGTATAGATATGGAAATATACGTGTGGCGCGGCGCGGTGAAAACAAACTTCTACCTCAAATATGCCATGCCATCACATGCCAGTGGTAAACTGATACTCCGAGACCATTGGCAGCAAGGGGCAGGTCTCAAATGTTCTATCAACGACACATCGGGCTACAAAGGCAATTTTGAAATACTGGATGCTCAGGGGGCTACTCGCTATCGGGTGGGGGCTGCTACTGTTTATCAGCACGATAGTGTTGCTACTACTCTGCAAAATATCGGTTACGACATTAGTAAAGGCTATTTAGACATAGTGTTGCCAACTGCCTATCTCAACAAACCCGCAAGCGCATACCCAATAGTTATAGACCCGCTGGTATCTACAGCCACAGTATCAGGGGTGGGAGGGTCTTCCTACAGCCCTGCCAAAACCATTAGTTGTAACTATGTTAATGCCGCCAATGTGCCGCCAAATGTTACTGTGACAGATGTAAGATGGTCATTCAACTATTTGGCTAGTGGTGGTGCACTGTTGCTGCATGGTGCGGTAGATTTTATGCTAGGTACTTGTCGTAGTCCGGGTGTGGGTGGTTTTTTCTGGTATTGCAATTTGGCGAGCCCTGGGACTTGCACGGGTACTAATGTTTCTATATTTTCAGATATAGCTGGCTGCATACCGCCGCCACAGTGTGCCGCTTATCCGCTCAACCTTAATATGCGCTTTTACCAAAACTACGCTACCACCACTCCTTGTGCGACAACTTACATTACCGCCGGTTCTCCGCTTACAGTAACTGTTTACGGTAGAACAGTAGAAACCGCACCTATTAGCTCCGTAGGTGGCTGGACCTCCATCTGTCTCGGTCAGTCTGTTACTTTATCTACCTTGCCCTCGTTTGGCGTGCCGCCTTATAGTTACTCATGGTCACCTAGTGGGGCTACAACCAGCCCTGTTACCCTCACACCGCCTGCTACCACCCCGTATACAGTTACGGTGACCGATGCTTGTGGCCAAACTGCTACTGCTGCACAAACTATACTGGTGAACCCCATAGCGCCCATTACAGGCAGCAACATAGTATGTGTGGGTGATGGCACGGCGTTGCTCAACCCTACTGCAGGTGGCACGTGGAGCAGTACCAATACTGCAGTGGCGGTAGTAGGGGTCACTACTGGTTTGGTTACTGGAGTATCGGCTGGCACTACTACAATTTCTTACATTACATCGGCTGGCTGCTATGCAACCCGTATTGTCACCGTTACCCCCATGCCTTCGGCGATAGCTGGTAGTGCTGCAGTGTGTGTGGGCACCGCCACTACCCTCAGCAACGCTACGCCAGGCGGCACTTGGACCAGTGGCAACGTAGCTGTAGCCATAGTAGGTGCAGGTACGGGAATGGTGACAGGCATGGCTATTGGTACGGCTGTAATTACCTACACTACTAGTCCGGGTTGTGTAGCTACCGTAGTAGTTACTGTGTATCCCAATCCTGTAATTACTGGTGTTACCGGTACCAACCCCACTACTTGTGGCGGCACCAATGGCACTATAACCATAACAGGTCTTGTAGCGGGAACGGCATATACAATCAATTATACCACCGGTGCCTCACTCGTCTCTCTTTCGCTTACTGCCGGTAGTGGGGGAGTTGTAGTTATTTCTGGTCTTATGGCTGGTGTGTATACGGGCATAGGTGTTGTATCTCCAATGGGGTGTGTGGCTACTTACATCGGCATAATTACGCTTACCGACGACGGCACACCACCCATGCCACTAGCCATCAACAATAGCCCTTTGTGCGAGGGCGATATCATCAAACTTTCGGCTACCAGTGCACCTGGTGTGTCTTATACATGGTGGGGCCCTGGTGGGTTTACATCTACATTGCAACACCCCGAGATATCGCCCGCTGCTGCTGCCAATGCAGGTGTGTACTCAGTTACAGCCACTTTGCTGGGCTGTGTTACGCTACCAGCTACCACTATTGTTACCGTCAATCCCATGCCCAGAATATGGGGTTTGGCTGCTACCAATCCGGTAAGGTGTGGAGGTAATGAAGGCACTATAACACTGCAAGGGCTGTTACCCGGTCAGGTATACAACATTGGTTATATGCGCGATGGTATGCCTTTAAGCCTTACCGCTACTGCCGATGCAGCGGGGAATGTAACCATTTTCGGACTCTTTGCTGGTAGCTACACCGATTTTTATGCCGAGGCTAATGCATGTACGTCTGCATTGGCAGGACCTGTAACCCTCGCCGACCCCAATTTGCCTCCACCATCTGTTATCAGTAGCAATGCTCCGGTATGTGTAGGTGCAACGCTACTATTGTATGGCACCAATGACCGACCCGGTGGCATCTACACCTGGACCGGCCCAGATGGCTACACTACCACACAGCAAAACCCCGTGATACACAACGTAGCTATAGCCGCACAAGGAGTATATACGCTACAATATACCCTGCTCAACTGCACCAGTGTGGCTACTGCCGATATAAAGCTGCAAGCACCAGTAGAACTAAAAGATGTAACCGCTAGCAGATACCTCATACCCTTTGGCGATAGTGTGCAACTGAATGTAAGTGGTGCATCCTACTACATATGGACGCCACAAAACGGTACCCTCAGCGATCATTACATATACAACCCTGTAGCCAAACCCCGCGACTCTATAACTACCTACAAAGTATATGGTATGAATGAGTGGGCCTGTCGCGACTCTGCCACCATAACCATACGTGTGTTTTTCGACGAAGACGAATACATACCCAACGCCTTTACTCCAAATGGCGATGGGAGGAATGATATATTCAGGATAGGAAAAATGCAGTACAAAAAACTGATAGACTTTACTATTTACAACCGCTGGGGGCAAGAAGTATACCACAACCCCTACGACCCCAATGCTGGCTGGGATGGTACCTCGTGGGGTATACCACAAGATATGGGTGTGTACTACTATAGCATAATGATAGAAACCGCTGGTGGTATAGTGAAGCAATATAAGGGAGACGTAACCCTGATAAGATAATAAGTAGCCACTACTTGTCTAGTTTGAATACGACGGGTAATTTAAATAGCACTTTCACTCTCTTGCCATTATGTTTACCGGGTTTCCAGGCGGGCATACCTTCTATCATTCTTATCACCTCTTCATCGCAGCCACCCCCTATACCTTTAACTATTTTTACCTTTTTTATACTTCCGTCTTTCTGCACAACAAACGATGCAATGACTTTTCCTTCGATTTTGTTGATCTTAGCACTAACCGGATAATTCAAGTGCAAATATACATAAGCACGCAAATCATAGGGGAAAACTGGCATCTCATCAATCTTGGTATACGTCTTGCTTTCACTCTCTTTTTGCACTTCTGGCGTCACCTGTGCAGCAAGCGAGTGGCTAGCAGTAATTAAATAAAACACCAAAAAGATTTTGGGAATAGTCATAAGTACAAAAGTATATGTGCAAATGTACCCTATAAAAGCAGTAAGAAATAAGTACCCCTAGGATTTTTATCAAAGCCACAAAAATCAATAATACCTGTTTGTAATCAAGTGCTATAATCTTACTTTTGCACCTCATTATATATTCGGTCTCATAGTTCAATGGATAGAATAGAAGTTTCCTAAACTTTTGATACAGGTTCGATTCCTGTTGAGACTAC
>CAMDNC010000136.1 GCA_945902755.1 Flavipsychrobacter stenotrophus | reverse complement strand
AAATCCAGAATCTCGAAATTCAGCATTTGGCATAGTTGTGCTGTTTTATTGGCAAGTATTACTGTTTTTGTTGTTGTTTTCAGTGTCTTCCCCAAAACAAAACTCCCTCCTAATACTATCAGGAGGGAGTTTTGTTTAGTAATGTCTTATTATTTGTTATCGTATCAATGTCACATTGCCCTTGTGCGATTTATTCAATCCGTTCGGCAATGCCACTATTATTTCATACATATAGGTTCCTATGTCTTGTGGCACACCTTTGTATGTACCATCCCAGCCATCTTCTACATTAGAAGTTTGGAACACTTTTTCACCCCATCTGTTGTATATTCTGAAGTCTACCAACTTGTGGAATCTCATACCTATAAGACGGAATACATCATTTTTCCCATCACCATTTGGTGTAAAGCCCGATGGTACAAAGTCAGTAACATCTAGGTCTACATAAACTTTGACATGAGCAGAGTCTAAACAACCAAACTCGGTCATACCATACACTGTGTATGTTGTTACAGAGTCTGTAGGTGTTGCTATTGGGTTGCTGATGTTAGGGTTGTTCAAGGTTCCATTAGCCGGACTCCATTTATAATAAGTAGCACCATTAGCATTCAACTGTATACTGCTTCCCAAATTTATCACCTGCGGACTTGCAGTCAAGTTGGTAAAAGTTATCGGCGGATGAGATTTGATAAGTATATACTCATTTTTCTCACAGCCATTAGGGAAACCAACAAATGGTGGCGTACTTGCTGTTACGGCCAGTGTGTATTCACCTATACCAAAGAAGTTAACAGTTGATTTGTCATAAGCATCCAGATTGCTACCCGCTGGCGTCTGCGTCCACGCATAGGTCATTGGTTGCACAGGTTTAGACACAGCAGTTGCTATCACCGGCATTGGTGTTCTTAGACACACGTTAGTATCCAGCATGTTAGTTGTCAACTCTAGCGATACCACCTCTACAGGTTTAGTACTAGTTGATTTACAACCTATGTTATCTGTAACTGTTAGTTTTACGTTGAATACACTACCATACTGATAAGTATGGGTTGGGTTCTCTGTTCCATCTTCATTAAATCCATCACCAAACTCCCAAAAGTAAGTAGGCGAATAAGCACTGATAGATGCATTGTTGAAAGTAACGTCAGTACCCAAGCATATTTTGTTATACTCTGGTGTAAACACAGATTGTATACGGTGGTCAATATTGATTGTTTCTGTGCGGCTCAGTTCGCATGCTGGGTCCCTGTATGCAGTAGTGTTATAATAAAGCGTTATAGTGTAAGTACCCACATACGGTACTGGCGATGCTGTATGTGTATTGTACACATGCCATGTACGTGTGCTGTCAATACCAGATCCATCTCCGTAATTCCAGTAGCTATAGAAACCTGTAGGTGTAGTTGTGTTCGTGACAAAAACTGAGTCACCATTACAACCTAACCCTAATTCATAAGTAAATGAAGGCATATAGGGTGCTGGATTCACTAACACTATAGTGGGAGCTGGTGCGGTACACAAGCCTATCGTTACCGCTATACCACTATACGTCCCCGCTCCTAATGCTGGCATCAGTATAGTGCTGTCGGCATTCACAATACCTGTGAAGGCAGGCTGAGGAACACCATTTTTACTGTAAGCTATTGAGAATGGTTTCAAAGGAGTAAGCCCAAATAGTTTTATCCATCCATCATACTTACCACAAATAGTAGGATGAGAATATGCCGTATCAGATACGGCTAGCACTGGTGTCACCAGCGTTATAGGCCCCACTTGGTTCGACGGGCAGTCTCCCACCTTCACGTATATATAGTCATACACTGCTCCGCAAAGATTAGACAGCACTATGGTGCTATCCAGCGCAGCAGAATCCACATAAGGTGGCTGTGCTATACCGTTTATCGAATGGAATACTGTGTCTATTTGGTGTGGGTTAATACCACGTAGTACTATAGAGCCATCACATTTACCACACTCAGATGGGTTAGTAGCTGTGTATGTTCTGATATTAGGTATACCACCAGCACTCGCCACCGTTGGGTTTACAGTGATATAGGCTTTAGTAGTATCATTACAACCTAGTGCAGCGGCCATATAAGTAGTAGTCACAGTTGGTGTTACGGTTAGGAAAGGCCCGCTACCCAAATATGCACCTGTTGTACTGTCATACCAGTAAATCGCTGATGTCGCATAGGGTAGTGGTGCATATGGGATAGATGCTACTGTATATGTACCTGCACTTGGTGTAAAACGCCATGCTTCTGGTGGAGCTAGTACGGTCCAGTTCGGTGTCCAGTCGCGTGCTGGGGGCACAGTAGCCAGTGTTCCAGCTGTGTTTTGTACACCCACTATTGCACGACCACTATTCCATGCACAAGATGTTTTGTGCGCTATATGCACTTCTACAAGGTTTGTAGTTTCGTATATTATTATCTGACTTGTCGTCCACTCTGCAGTACAGCCATACATGCGGCTTCCACACCAGGTCACTGCAAACTTTCTATTCGGTGCAGTACCAGTGGTAGTACGTGTAATAGAGCCACCAGCACTTATTAATATGTCGCACCAAGGACCACAAATTACATTACGCATACTGGGGTTGCCTAGTAGTGCAGCTGTAATTGGCCATGGACAATATCCACCAGCAAGTGTAGTGTTAAAGTTTAAAACACCGTTCGATCCGATGACCAAATCAGTGTAATTGATGCCATAAAAATTAAAGGTAAAACCAATTGGAAAGACACCAGAATAAACATCATCACCAGTTATACCGGTACCTATTGGCATTGTTCCTGTTACCGTAGCATGCAACGTATGGTTAAGGCAATTTCCAGTGTCTACAATTGTAAGCTGACCAAAGGACACGGTAAATAAAAACGATAGAAATACCGTCAGCTGGGTTGCTTTTTTGAGGATACTATGTTTCATAATCTTCATTTCAATGTTGTTATAACTTTTCACAATTCACTCTGTACACTAATTAAGACACTCATTCATTTAAAATGGTTGGCAATAGCACCACAATTTACAAATAAATTTCTTTTTCCTACACTTACAGTATAAAATTCTTTATTGTATCCGTTAGTTGTGTATTCTTTGTTGATATTTAACTATAAGTTACAATGTTGCAATCAACAAAAAAACAATACGTGTGTTCGCTATGCTCCATTTAGCTTTTGGTGTTGCTCAAATACTAAACATAAACAGTTTTTTCTATCTCTATTTTCTATTCTATTATCAGCTTTTCAGTATGTTTTTTACCATTTCCAGTCACCACCAGCATGTACATACCCGGTCCACCATCAAATCTTAGCTGATTAACCTTCCCTGATGCTACTTCATAATCGGCTAGTTTCCTGCCAGTTACATCATATATTACCACCTCATACTCAGCTCGTATTACCGATGTTATTTGTACAGTTAAGTTGCCCTTGCTAGGGTTGGGAGTTACTGATATTTCATTTTCTAGGTCATCTGCGGCTTCACCTACTGCACTTATACAGGGTACAGTCGCTATCACACGCACTGCATGCGTAGAGTAGGTTGTAGCACAAAAATTCGACGCAAAATAACTTATTGTCACACTACCGGCTGTCACACCTGTTACTAGTCCTGCGCCCGATACTGTAGCTATTGCAGTATTGCTGCTACTCCAGGTGCCCCCTGTTGCAATGTTCGAAAGCGTAATAGACAATCCTGGGCATACACTATCTGCACCAGTTATTACTCCTTCATCAGGAGTACCAAGAGAAGTAATATATATCGTTATTGTGTCAGAGTAGATACCGTCTGTCACCCGAATTGTGAACGTATCTAGCCCCACAAAACCCGTAAATGGCGCATACGTTATACCAACTGGTGTTACTGTGCTGCCTGTAGACACCGTGCTGTAGGTAGCCACTAGCGTGCCATTCGAAGGTAGGTCCACACCGCTCCAGGTCAACGTTTCACCCAAGTTTAGGTCATCAACCCTCACAGCCGAGTCAAGGGTAGTAAACTCAATCGGGCATACGGTTACGGTACGGCTTAGCCCGGCGGTAAAAAAAGGTGCATCACCCACTTTTATCCTCCTAACCTTATTATTTTCATTGTCTGCTATAAACACATCTCCATCACTTGCTCTTACTGCCACAGCGGTTGGTCTGTTCAGCAGCGCCAGTGTAGCCAGTCCACCATCGCCACTCGCGCCACTAGTACCCGTACCTGCTATGGTATTAATAATGCCCGTTGTTCCTACTTTCCTTACTGCGTGGTTAGTCCAGTCGCAGAAATACAAATTACCTGCATTATCTACATCCAGTCCCTCTGGGTAATATATCCTAGCAGCTGTAGCTGGTCCGCCATCACCGGTGTAGCCATAAGGTAGCCCCACAGCGCCTACTATCGTGCTTATAGTGCCTGATGTATTTATTTTGCGTATACGGTTGTTACCATAGTCCGATATATACAGGTTGCCTGCTGCATCCACATCTATCGAGTGCGGATAGTTCAGCTTGGCCGATACCGCTGGCCCACCATCTCCTGCCGCACCCAGCCCAATCAGTCCATTGCCGCATATCGTAGAAATAATGCCTGATGTATTTACTTTTCTTATGCAATGATTATTCTGGTCTGCGATATACACATTACCTGCAGCATCTACTGCAACATCATATGGAGCACTTAATTTAGCGGCTGTTGCTGCGCCCCCATCACCCGAGTATCCCGCAACTGCTGGTGGGGGGGTCCCTGCGATCGTTGTAATCACACCTGTCGTGCTTATTTTCCGTATTATATTGTTCCCCAGATCTGCAAAGTAGATATTACCGGCAGCATCTACTTTTATTCCTCCTGTAGAACTAATAAATGCAGTAGTCGCCAATACTCCTTCATGTGCTGCCGCGTATCCCACTGCCCCCGTGCCTGCTATGGTAGATATGACACCTGAGGTGGTTATTTTTCTTATCCTATAGTTAGCATTGTCACACACATATACATTCCCTGCTGCATCAGTAGCCACACCATTAGGCTGCCTCATAGTTGCCATTGTGGCAGCACCACCATCGCCTGTAAAGCTAGCAGTGCCGGTGCCGGCATAAGTACTAATTGTTTGGCTATAGGATACGGTAGAGGTGAGTAACGTGCCCACGGCACAGATTACCCCAAGGATATTCTTTTTCAATGATATTTTTTTCACTAAATTAAGGCATATTTCTCTGTCTGCAAAATGATAACCTAGCACCAACACCCACTAACTTACAACTTGCTTTGTAGCAACAAAATTTCACACCCAGTCACATCCATTTACAGATGCTGTTTGGGCGGAAATGTCTTAATTTTCCGTTTTAGGTTGCCCTATTTGTCTGCTGCTCGCCAGGCATTCATGCCGCCAGCTAGGTTGTACAGGTTGGTGTAACCTGCGGCTTCTAACCTTTGAATGGCTATCACACTTCTTATACCCTTTTCGCAGTACAGCACTACATCAGTGTTGCGGGGTATTTCGGTCGCTCTGGCAGCTAGTTCGCCCATCGGTATCAGCAACCCACCTATGTGATAGATGTCGTGTTCCCATGGTTCACGTACGTCTATCAGCACAAATTCGTGCCCCGTATCTAGCCAGTGTTTCAGTTGTGCAGGTGTTAGCTGATGCATAGCGGCAGTTTTGTATCGTGATGTTATTGTTATTGCTGTGTATGATCGGTCGCGGTTAGCGCCCTCCACAATTCATCCTTCAGCTGCACCAGCCCTTGGCTCGCCAGCGACGACACAAACACATGCGGAATATTGTCTGGCAGCACCTTCGCTATCTCTTGCTTCAACTCTTCGTCCAGCATCTCGCTCTTGCTTATACCTATCACTATTTTTTTATGCAGTAGTTCAGGGTTATACTCGTTCAGCTCATTTATCAGTATTTCATACTCCTTTCGGTGGTCGTCGCTATCGGCAGGTACCAGCAGTAGCAGCACCGAGTTTCGCTCTATGTGTCTTAGAAACCTATGTCCTAGCCCCTTTCCTTCAGCAGCACCTTCTATTATACCCGGCAGGTCGGCCATACAAAACGACTTATTGTCTCTGTACGCCACTATACCTAGCTGTGGGGTCAGCGTCGTAAACGCATAATCAGCTATTTTAGGCTTGGCAGCACTCAGCACAGACAGCAGTGTCGATTTACCCGCATTCGGAAAACCCACCAGCCCCACATCTGCCAGTATCTTCAGCTCCAGTACCTTCCAGCCTTCCAGTCCCATTTCGCCTGGCTGGGCATAGTCGGGTGTCTGGTTGGTTGGTGTAGCAAAGTTGGCATTACCTAGCCCACCTCTACCACCTTTCAGCCATATCACCTCCTGGCCATCTTCCAGTATTTCAGCTTCCAGCTCACCGGTTTCCATGTCTCTGGCCACTGTGCCCAGTGGCACTTCTAGTATGATGTCTGCCCCGTCATGACCCGTACAATTGTTTTTGTATCCGTTCACACCGTCCTTTGCCAGTACGTTTTTGTAATAGCGCATGTGCAGCAGTGTCCACAACTGGGCATTACCTCTCAGCTTTATATGACCACCCCTACCACCGTTGCCGCCGTCAGGTCCTGCCATTGCATCCATCTTGTTTCTTTCAAAATGCACGCTTCCTGCGCCTCCTTTACCAGATCGGCAGAATATGCGGATATGATCAACAAAATTTCCTTTTTCCACTATGCTATTGGTAACAAATACTTGTTAATGTGCTTTGTAAGTAATTTAAAAGTCTCTGGCACAGGGTGATGTCCTGCTATACGCTCCAGCTTGCCGTGTTCGTTATAGTAGCGGGCCACTGGCTCTGTTTTTAGGTTATATTCTTTTATCCTCGCAGTTATCACCTCTTGGTTGTCATCACTCCTGCCCGATGTTATGCCCCTGTTCACCAGTCTGGCTATCAGGTCTTCCTCCGGCACCTCTAGCGATAGTACTAGGTGTATCTGTGTGTTCTTAAACTCCAGCAGTTTGTCTAGTGCCTCCGCCTGTGTGCGCGTCCGCGGAAAACCGTCAAACACAAACCCACGCGCATCGGGCATTTCGTCTATTTTGCTGCTTATCATCCCTATCACCACCTCATCTGGCACCAGCATGCCTTGGTCCATATATTTTTTAGCTTCTACGCCCAGTGCAGTTTGTCTGCTCACTTCATCGCGCAGCAGGTCGCCTGTAGCTATGTGCTGCAGTTGGTATGTTTTTACTATTTGTTCAGATTGTGTGCCTTTGCCACTGCCCGGAGGACCGAATAAGACTAAATTAAACATGTATTTAAAAATTGGTAAATGATGTTGCAAAAGTAACCATACTTGGCGAATACTCCCTAACTATTTCACACTCGCCCCAAAACCACACAGGCAGCAGCGGTTTTTCACCCACTGCTGCCTGCTTCATTGTGCTCATTTCTTATTCTCCAGCCTCAGTTTTGCGTGGATTGCGCTCCAGCACCTCATCTACCATGCCATATTCTTTGGCCTCGGCAGCAGTCATCCAGTAGTCACGGTCGCTGTCTTTTTCCACCTTCGACATTTTTTGTCCCGAGTGGTGCGCTATTATTTCATACAGCTCTTTTTTCAGCTTCCCTATTTCGCGCGCAGTTATTTCTATATCGCTCGCCTGTCCTTCAGCACCACCCAGCGGCTGGTGTATCATCACACGGCTGTGTTTCAGTGCCGTACGTTTACCCTTGCTGCCCGCACACATCAGCACTGCCGCCATCGATGCAGCTATACCCGTACATATCGTCGATACATCAGGGTTTATTATTTGCATCGTGTCATAGATACCCAGACCAGCATACACACTGCCACCAGGGCTGTTCAGATACATCTGTATATCTCGCGCACGGTCAGTGCTTTCCAAAAACAGCAACTGTGCCGTTACTATATTCGCCACATAGTCATTAATGGGCTCGCCCAAGAATATGATCCTGTCCATCATAAGGCGCGAAAACACATCCATCGATGCCACGTTCATCGGACGCTCCTCTATAATGTAGGGGGTCAACCCCTGCGGCACTCTCAATGACGACGTATAACTATCTACAGTAAGACTGCTGATGCCGTGATGCTTAATAGCATACTTACGGAATTCGTTTTGATTCATTTGTCAGATTTTATTTGATAGTAGCAAAATTCAAACCAACCTAAAGATAATGCCATAACGGCACATATATGCACCCACTCCCACCATTTTAGCGAACTATTGACATTTATTCACCACTATCCAGTTCCCAGCCATGGGTTATTGCTAGTGAGTGTGAGGGGAAGGGTAGGATATGGTATGGCAAGCAGGTATATCTATAGACGTGTTTGATGTAACAATAAAAAACAACTTAAAACATTGCCAGCAAAAGGTCTAACACTGTAGCGTTTCATTTCAACTTTCCAGCTTTTTTCAAATCCTCAATAACATTTTCCAAAGGCACTTTTTCATCCTCTTTTCTCGATTCTGCAATCCATCCATCTAGCAGATCTTCTAAGTCCTGTGAATATTTCTCCAAAGTACCCATTTCTATTACTACTGCCTTTTTATGGTTTTGGTCAACTGTTATATAACTTAACCCTTTCATAAAAGTGTATTTATTCAAAAGTACAGAAAAACAATCGTAGACAGTCTTCACCTGTCTGCATTCCCAAATCTAAGCTCAACACGCCCAAAGCTACCCATCCGCCTCACATCTATACACTCAAACATCTAGCAAAAATCACCAATAAATATTTGTATGTTACTTTTGTAAAAATAAGACTACGCAGCGATTGAATAGAATAGATGCATATTTTCCACTGCCAAGATGTAAACCGTCATGAAGTGTGGTATTTATGTCGAAAAAGATAATTAGAATAATCAGCTACAATGAATATGTAAATTAAAGGCAATGAAAAACGGCAATGAAGGTGAAGAAGTTAAACGCCTGTTGGGCTATATAGCGTCAGCATTCTGGGCTATCTTATTATTGGTATATTGTTTTGCTTTGGTATTGTCCGACATTGATGAATTTGTTGTGAAAATAATAGCTATTGTAAGTATACCTGTATACATTGCATTAATGACATTTTATTATGCTCGTATACATACTTACTGGTGTAAAAAAATAGACGAAAAGTATAACAACAATGAATAATGTACCCGAGCGCATTGTTTCACTTTTT
>CAMDNC010000135.1 GCA_945902755.1 Flavipsychrobacter stenotrophus | reverse complement strand
TGTACGATGGCTCATTCGAAAATGACAAACCCACCGGCTTCTATCCCTACAAGCAGGCTATGCAATGAGCCATATTTGTAGGCCAACAATACAGCATATACTCCTAGCGCAATCAATTACTATCTTGTGTTGTAAGTTGCTTTATTTTCCGAAGGCAAATAATATCTTCACTCTGATGAGAATCTTATTTTTAGTAGCACTCTGTTGCTGTAGCCCCACCTATGCACAGCACAAGAACCTGATACAATATGTAAACCCTATAGTAGGCACACACAGGATGGGACATACCTACCCCGGTGCTACTGTTCCCTTTGGTGCGGTGCAACTTAGCCCCGATACCGAGACCCTTCCCTACGAGGTTAATGCTACCTACAACAAAGACGTGTATAAATATTGCGCCGGTTATCAGTACTCCGACAAAACAATAGTTGGTTTCAGCCACACACATTTTAGCGGCACCGGTCACTCTGATTTGGGCGACTTTCTGGTTATGCCCACCACAGGCAAGTTACTGCTAAACCCCGGTACTGCCGCTAACCCAGAGAGCGGCTACAGATCCCCATTCAACCATGCCACAGAAATAGCCCAACCGAATTACTACAGCGTGATGCTGGATAAATACAACATCAAAGCAGAGCTCACCACAACTACTCGGGTAGGTATGCACCAGTACACTTTTCCTGCTACCGATAGTGCCCACATTATACTAGACATGATGCACGGCATATACAACTATGCCGACAAAAACGTGTGGTCGTTCCTGCGAGTAGAAAACGACACACTGGTAACAGGCTACAGACAAACAAATGGCTGGGGACGCACACGTACTGTATATTTCGCAATGGCTTTCTCAAAACCGATAGCTTCTTACGGCTATGAGAACAACTCTAAAAAGCAGGTGTACCGCGGCTTTTGGCGAAAGTTTGATGAGCTTCATAATTTCCCCGAAATAGCCGGTACTCTGCTTAAAGCTTATTTCAACTTCAGCACTACAGCCAACGAACAAATAAAAATCAAATTTGCCATCTCTCCCGTCAGCACACGAAATGCGCTGTTGAACATGACCATCGAAGTACCACACTGGAACTTTGAAAAAATAAAACAACAAGGGCAAGAAGAATGGGAGAAAGAACTAGCCAAAACAGAAGTACAGGGCGATACCGAAACCATGAAAAATTTCTACACCGCTATATACCATACACTCATCAATCCTACGGTATACATGGATGTAAATGGTGAATATAAGGGCCTCGACCAAAACATACACACCGCTACTGGCTTCACTAACTACACTACTTTTTCGCTTTGGGATACCTACCGAGCTTTGCACCCATTGTACAACTTGCTGCAACCCCGGCGCAATGCCGATATGGTGAGCTCTATGCTGGTACACTACGACCAAAGTGCCCATAAAATGCTGCCTGTATGGAGCAATAGTGCTAACGAAAACTGGTGTATGATAGGCTACCACAGCGTGTCTGTAATAGCCGATGCAGTGGTAAAGGGCACCTACTATGCTGATGCACAAAAAGCACTGGACGCTTGCATAGCCACCGCAAACCACAAAAACTATGATGGCATAGCCCACTACCTGCAACTGGGTTATGTACCCGAAGACAAAAACAGAGCATCGGTATCTAAAACGCTGGAGTATGCCTACGACGACTGGTGTATAGCACAACTGGCACAGAAGATAGGCCGAACAGACATCTACAACGAATACACGAAGCGCGCAAACAACTACCAGAATGTATATGATGCAAGTACTGGCTTTATGCGCCCCCGTATGAGCGATGGCAGCTTCAAAAAAGACTTTGATGTGCTGAACACAGATGAAGCAGGCTATATAGAGGGCAATGCATGGAACTATAGCCTGTATGTGCCCCACCAGCCCGCGGCTATGATAGCACTGATGGGTGGTAAAAAACAATTTGCAGCACACCTCGATTCACTGTTCAGCATGCAACTCCCCGATAGCTATTTTGCCAACACGGAAGACATAAGCCGAGATGGCATAATAGGCAACTATGTGCATGGCAACGAGCCTGCCCATCATGTAGCCTACCTCTACAACTACACCAATGAACCCCACAAAACACAAGAACGAGTGAGGATGATACTAAACAAAATGTACCATCCCACACCCGGCGGACTGGGGGGCAATGACGACTGCGGACAAATGAGTGCTTGGTATATATTCAGCTCACTAGGCTTTTACCCCATGGCTCCCGGCAGCGACAGATATGAGCTGGGCAGCCCTGCCATACAAAGTGCAAAGCTGCATTTAGAAAACGGCAAGACACTGACCATAAGCACCAAAAACCAAAGCAAGAAAAATGTGTATGTGCGCAGTGTATCGCTCAATGGTACTAAGCTAAACCAAACATACATTACCCACAATGACCTAATGAATGGCGGCACACTGGTTTTTGAAATGAGTGCCAAGTTATAATGCTTGCCAATAGTGATGGTTACAGCACACTGGTTATCCACCAGGTATTGCCATAGGGGTCTGTTACACCACAGGTTCTGCCATAGTCTTGTGTGCTAGGCTCCATCACCACCGTAGCACCAGCAGCGAGTGCTGCCGCATAGGTATCATCGGCATTGGGTACATACACAAACAGATTGGCAGCTTGTGGTGCCCACTGCTCCGTAGCATCGCAATACATGATGGTGCTGCCACCTATCTGTAGCTCAGAGTGCATCACCACATTGCTGCCCTCTCTGAGCCGGGTCATTATTACAGTAGCACCAAAAACCTGCTCTGCAAACGCCGCAAAACCCGCAGCCCCAGCCACCATCAGGTAGGGCATCACCGACTGGTGTGTAGAAGGAATATTCATCTTAATACGTTGTTTTATTACTGGTTATCAATACTACAAAAGTACTGGGGTAGTATGATGCATAATTGTAAAAATGCGACATTATTTTTGAGGGGGAGGTGATGGCTTTTTGTCTATTTCTGCTTTGAGTTGTTGTAGCTTAACAGAAGTTAGGTGCTTGAAATTTCTGAACATGAGAGGAGTTTATTCGTAATGCCCCTTGCAAGACAATATATTTATAAATGTATCTGTGACTTCGTAAATTAGCCGATGTTCATTATTTATTCTTCTTGACCAAAATCCTTTCAAGTGATGTTTTAAAGGCTCGGGTTTCCCTTTACCATCAAATGGTGTTTTACTTATTTCGCGAATCAAGCTTATTATTTTTCCTGCAATCTTGGGCTGAACTATTATCCACTCTTCCAATTCCTTTAACGCATCGCTTCAAACTTAATTTGTCGCATCGGCTAACTTCTTTTTATAACTCTTGAAAAAATCATCGGGATTGAAGGTGATTGTATTTTTATCATTTTTAAGATTTTCTATTCTAGCTAACAGATTGGTGGTTTTAGTTTTTTGCTCTGTAGTATCAGAAACAATTATCTCTATATTTTTCCCTTTAAAGGCTTCTTTTATTGATTTCAGAATTGCCAAATTTAGTTCGTCGGCAGGCAGATGAAATGTAGTTACCATTATATACTTTATTACAATGTAAAGGTAATGACTATAAAGTTGCTCTTTGCCAGCATTTGTAAAGAGATGGAGCTAAGGATGAGCGAGTGTAGATAGATTCGAAACTGCCCATACAACTTCACCAACTATGTTGCATCAATTACTTTGAAAGCCTTTTTGCTGTAGTAGCGTATCTATCACCAATATCTTTTGCACAGGTTGGCAAAAAGAGGTTACTGCAAATGATAGAAAAAATACCAGCAAAACAAACTTCATGCTATAAATATAGCCAGCAATGTTTATCAGTTGGTGCTACATTTGTTACTTTAACTTAGGAACTCATGTTCTTTATTGTTAGATTTCTTAAATTTGTATAATGACAATGACAGCAATAGTAGAAGAAATAAACAAGCTACCAATTAGGGAAAAACTACTGCTTGTTGAAAAAACGCTGAAAGCTATTAGGAAAGAGAAGGAAAATGCTCTTGACAATGCCGTTCATGCGCTATATGATGAATACGTTACTAATACCGAACTGACTTTATTCACCAAATTAGATGCTGAATCCTTTTATGAAGCAAGGTGAAGTATGGTTAATTAATCTTGACCCAACCGTAGGAGCAGAGATAAAGAAAACACGTCCAGCAATTATTGTTAATGACAATGTTTTAGGAAAACTTCCTTTAAAAATTATAGTTCCGCTTACAGATTGGAAAGAACGTTACGATATTGCACCATGGATGGTAAAAATCATACCTGATAGTGACAATAAGTTAAGCAAAACCTCTTCAGCCGATTGTTTTCAAATACGCTCAGTAGCTGAGGAGCGACTCATTAAGCGCATAGGAATCGTAGAGATAAATTCAATGCATGAAATACGTAAAGCGTTAGCTATTGTTTTGAGTATTGAATAAATCACACGTCATTCCTTCTTTTTTGTCTTCTATATTATCAATCAATACTAAACTTTTAACTACTGTTTCAGAATCTGTAAACAATATCACGAAGGCAATGCAGTTGAAAACTTATCAGCCAATACTCTGCGGTCAATTGCCACTTACTGGTCACCTGGCGGCTAAATCATTACTCCATCACCTATCACCAGCACTACACTCTGTAATGCGATCAGTACAGCCAATTAATACACGACACTACTTTACAGCTACAGATATAATATTTTGGGTAAAGATACCAGCAGGGCTACCTGTTTCTACCATCTTCCAGAATTTCAGTTTCCATACCATCAGTTGCCACAGCACATACCTCACCCTCGATACCACACCATGTGGCACTGGCCCTGTGGGATAACACTTCACCCCTTCAAAACCCGTATTCAACATCACCTGCCTTATAGAGCTTTCGGTGTATGCCATTTCGTGGGTATAGTCGCCATAATAGATGCTGGTGTAGAATAGCCCCTGCCCATTGGGCACCTGCATGATGAATATGCCCCCTTTTTTCAGGTGTTTACTCACTGCAGCCAGTATCTCAAATACTTCATTTCTCGTAAAGTGCTCTATCACATCTTTAGCCACCACCACATCCAGCGGTTGCTGGTTGTTAGCTAGGTATTGCAGCAGGTCGCCACAGTGCAGGTTGTTGATGCCCATACTCCTACCCTTGTTTATCTGCTCCTCCGATACGTCTATACCCATCGCATTCACATACCCTAGCTGCTGCAGGTGATACACAAAGTTGCCATCCCCACAACCTATATCTAGTATGCGGGCATTTTTATCAGCCGGTAGGTGGCGACAATAGTAATGGTTTAGCGCAGGAGCATATGCCTTGATGCGGGCAATAGACATGTCACCATAAAGATTACTGTTATGTTTCGAAATGTAATTTTCGTAGATAATTTTTTTATAGTTCTCCATCTTATTGCCCTTGTTTAAGGTAGTTGAGTATTGTTGCTGCCCTTATATCCAGCGAGTGGTCTGTGCAGGCTCTGTTGTGCCCAGCCAGTCTTATAGCATTGCGGGCATCTGTTGCCACAAGATAGTGTTTTACTTTTTGTACTAGTTCATCAGGTCCATCAAAGAATCCTGCCTCTACATCCTCTTTAAAGTACAGCACCGATTCTTCATTGCGCTCATGCAGCATAAAGCCCCCAGCACCTGGTATATGAAAGGTGCGCGAGGTAATAAGGTCGCCTGATGATGCCCCCGATACCTGCTCAGACAGTATACCTAGGTTGATGGTAGAGCACTGTATGGCCAGTGCATACAGGTCGCCCACTATAGGCTTGCCTTGTATGCAGGTTTTCAGTGAGTCGGTAGTTACTTTATTCCATTGGTCACCCCATATTTTTAGGTCCAGTTGGGGTATTTGTTCCTTAAGCTGAGCCAGCCATTGCTCTTTTTTCACCGACCACGTACCTATAAACGACGCATCACACCCAAACAATGCACGCTCTTCATCGCCTATCCTAAGTGGGCGGTGTATATCTGGGTCGTAACCATGAGGAATAAATACAGCATTATCAGTACCATATTTGTCCTTCATATCTTTTATACCAAATGTTTTGGTGGTGAATATGAGATCGTAAAGGGGAATACACTGAGGTATATTGCCACCATGAGTGGTCATGCTCACATCGGGGTAAAACAGCACTATTTTACATCCTTTGCTGCGTGCATAGGTGAGCGTTTCTGCCCGCACAAAAGCACCTTTATACACCAGTAGTACATCTGGCTTAAAGGTTACTATCGTACTCTTTATAGCGTCGTTGAATTCAGTCTCCTGATAGTTGCGTATCAGTCGTTCGGCAATCTTTGTGGTTTTACTCCTTGACCGCAAACTGATATAGTAAAACTCATCTATTATCTCTATCAGGCAGCCTGCACGAGATAATGCTCTAAACAAACCACCAGCATTACTACCTCGCCACAGAGGTCCTACTGAGAATACCCTCATACGATTTAGCAATTTTTTTGATAACCAGAAATATGATATAAGTAGATAGAAGGGTTACAATAATCTGGAGGTCAGCACCAATTCCAAAAAGAGCGAATAGTAGTAAATACCCACCCCAAAGTGCCCCAAGAATATTAAATGCTGAATCTTTGAATTTTGATGAGTTCCAAAATAATGCTATTAATCCTCCAAAAAATATACCTCCCAAAACCACACCAAACCATCCAAAATCCAGATATAACTCACCAGGAATAGTCATGTTTACAGAGTTGTTTGCTCTACCTGTATAAGAGGAGATAGTAGCAGCCCCTATCTCCAATGCAAACCAAGTACCTAACTGAATCTGTGGTTTATCTGGCCACAAAAATCGGGGCACCAACGCTGCAACAAGTGGGGCTGATGCTTGCCCTAAATAGAGTCCGTTTTTTTCAACCAGATTTACAACATTAGAAATCTGTGCAATGTTTGAGCTTCTTTCCAATAAACCACCACGTTCGTTTTTATCTGCACTAAAGTCTGCATATGAGTTATGCGTTTGGTAGTCTGCACCATCACTTTTGAAACTATCAATAAAGTGTGCTCTATTACCACCTAAAGTGTTGAAAAACTGAGAAAAGACTACAATTATGAAAATTGGAACAAATATTTTATTAGAGAATACCGACTTTAAATTACTTTTTCCAATGAAATACCCACCATAGTAAATGATAGTAGGTGTCAATAGGTCAATTCTTAAATAAGAGTTATACAATGAATTGATAGTTTGCATAACAGCTAAGAATATAGCATAATTCCTATATTTCTGAACTCCTAACTTACCCCATAAACGAGCGTAAAATAATATTCCCATTACGCTAAACAAACCCAAAACCTTCTGTATACCCCCTGATATAAAACCGAAATTCACTAGGTTACCCGACAAACTTATTATTGCCAATCCTATAATATATCTAAAATAAGCATCCAGAATTTTTACGTTTTTTATTTCTACACTTAAGGATGGGAGGCTACTCTTACTAAATAGCTCGTAACCTATGAAAATGGACGCATTCCCCACTGCCCAAATCAATGTACCTTCATTTATATATTCCACTACAATATATTTATATAAAGACAATTCATTAAGTCCATAAGTATAAATGCTATTTATATAATTAAGATTAGCGAAAGTAATCAGCATGATACCGATGTTAAAGGTAGACATAACATATACGCCTCTTTTTTCTTTTCTTGTAATGTCGATAAGCAGATTGATAATACAATGTGCTATCAATAAAGCTGAAATACCTACAGCATCGAGCACACCCGATAACGAAACATACAATGCTATAAATAATATGTGAACTCCCACTTTTATACTTTTATTCCCATCAAAATAAAAAAAATTCAGTTTACATAAATAAATATTCGTAGGGCGAATTTAGATAAAATATGATGCCAAAAATACTCATTTATAATGAGTACAAACTAATTAGTTTCTTGTCCTCTACATAAGATTAAGTTTGAAATATGGCATCTTATAACCTGCTCATTATTTAATTCAGGCTCCTAAAGTCAACAGGCACCAGCTTGCTCACACCGGGCTCCTGCATCGTCACCCCGTATATCACGTCCACAGCTGCCATCGTCTGCTTGTTGTGGGTCACTATTATGAATTGCGAGTTGTCTGAAAACTTGCGTATCATCTGTGTGAACTTGCCCACATTAGCATCATCCAGCGGTGCGTCTACCTCATCCAATATACAGAATGGCGCCGGCTTAATAAGGTAGATAGCAAACAGAAATGCAGTAGAAGTAAGGGTCTTTTCCCCGCCCGATAGCTGAGTGAGCGTACTCGGCTTTTTACCCTTGGGTTGTGCATATATCTCTATACCACTATCGGCTATATTGTCGGGGTCTGTCAGGCGCAGGTCGCAGTTATCCTCGGCAGTAAACAGCGCTTTGAATACCTGCACAAAATTCTCCCGCACCATATCAAATGTTTCTCTGAATTTGGCATTGGCCGTGTTCTCCACTTCTTGTATGGTAGACAGCAATGATTCTTTAGCATTCACCAGATCGTCGCGTTGCTCTGCTATAAAGTCGTGCCTTACCTTCATTTCGGTGTAGGCCTCTATGGCTGTAGGGTTTATTTCACCCATATTATCCAGCCTTTTTTTCATCTTATCCGCATCGGCTGTCAGCTCTTCTATGGTCAGCTCGGTGGTTCTGGGTTCGTCCAGTATATCATCTAGTGCCACCTTAAACTCTATCGATAGTCTTTCACTCATGCCCGCCACTTGCAACTTCATGGTGCTCAGTTTGTCTTTTATACCATTCAGCAGCGTGTCTACCTGTTCTTTTTCTCTTCTTTTTTGGTTCAGGTTGCTTTCTTGCGCACTTATGTTGTTACGCATCGCATAGAAGTCCCTATCTTTTTCGTTCAGTTCTTTCTCTTCGTTTTCCTTGCGTGTCAGCAGTTCATACAGTTCATTGTCGCCACTATGCAGCAGTTTGCCTGTTTCTTCCAGTTGTGCAGTCACCAGTGCCAGTTGTTCGGTATTACTGGTTATCTGACGTTTCAGGTCTGTGAGTTGGTTATTCCTGAATCTCAGTTCCTGTTTCAGGTTTTCCAGCTTGCTCTGCTGGCGGGTCACTGCCAGGTTTTGGTTGTTATAGTGCTGGGTCACCTCATTAAAGGTCACCTCTACTGTTCTGAATTCCTCTTCTGCCCCCCTTATCGTATCTTGCAGTGTTTGCAACTGTGCCGTTATATCTTCCAGTGCCTCGCGGGTGTCCTGTATGCTTTCGTGGGTTATATCTAGTTGTTC
>CAMDNC010000134.1 GCA_945902755.1 Flavipsychrobacter stenotrophus | reverse complement strand
CATCAATGCTTTGGTTGCCTTATCGAGTTTCATGACGGTATTTTCAATCTCTTGACAGAGCCTCTTCCATTTTCAATGCCCCGGGAAAAAGGATGTTGTTTTCAAGATGAATGTGCTGAAATAGGTCATTTTGAAACTCCTTGAGTTTTTGAAATGCAACCAAGTAAGTAGCGCATCCATCCTCTGGAGCAGTAAAACCACTGGATAATTCTGCAATTTTGAAAAAGCGTTCGCCTTCCTTAGTATGCTCATTTTCCATCATACCTATAGGGTTTGATAATGACCCAAAGAAAAAGGGTTTGATATTTTTCGTGCCATTCTTTGTTGCCGAAACTATTTTCCTGATAGCTGGAAAAAGTATCGTTTCTTCTTTTATCATGTGTTGCAATAGCTCATGCCCACAATCCTCGAAAAGCTGATAAATCTCATTCAACTCTGGATGCTTCGGGCCATGGACACTGTTGATTTTATGAAGATAGCCCATCAAAACAGTAATATTGTCTCTCACATAGTTGTGATGCACATTTTCGATATGGGTAGTAAGTTCATCTAGTTGCATAGACTGATATACATCTTCAATGACAGGAGTTACAACGGCCATTTTCTCAATAAGTTCATTTTCAATGGTGGCCAAGTTCAAATTTTTCTCTTTGCAAACCTCCTCCAAAAGCCTGCCACCTTTACAACAAAAATCAATACCATACTTCTTAAATACATCTGCCGTTCTGTAATTTCTTGCAACTATGTGTCCTATTGTTGTTACGTCGTCCGTAAGTGCTTTAATGTTCATATTCGTTCAATTTTTTTGTTAGAAAGCAAAGTAACGACAGCGAATAATGGCACAATATGTGCAAAGTCATAACAGGAAATGATTGTCAGATTAGCTGTAAAATAAAATTCCACAATATGATTCCAGTCATAAATAAGAGAACCCTACTAAGGTACTTTTATGTTGTATACTATTATTAACACTTCAATTCCTTTTATGAAAAAAATTACAGTTCCGCTCATGTTTGCTTTTTGTGTCTTGCTAACAGCTTGCGGTAGTGAAACCACAACTAGTGAAGGAACAACTACAGGCACTGAGGCAACGCAAGAAACTGCAACAGGCCAATCGGGCGTACAGGATGATGCCTCGCAAAAGAATGTTGTTCAGATCGCAGTCGGAAGCAAAGATCATACTACTTTGGTAGCCGCAGTTAAGGCTGCTGAGTTGGTCGATGTTCTAAGCAACACTGGGCCATTTACTGTTTTTGCACCAACAAATGCCGCATTTGACCTGCTACCAGCAGGAACAGTTGATGGACTCTTGAAACCCGAAAAGAAAGAAGACCTGGCGGATATACTTCAGTATCACGTGTCAGTAGGGGTATATAAGGAAGAACAGCTACAGGACGGACAGTCTTTGGGTCAAGTAAATGGTAGCAACATTACTATTTCAAAAAAGGACGGGAAGACAATCATAAATGGAAATGCTACAATAGTAGCATCAATACCTGCTTCAAACGGTATTATTCATGTTATTGACGGCGTATTGCTTCCGCCCAAAAAATAGACTCAACTTTGTGGTTAATATTGGTAGAAAGGGGGCTGCATTTATCGCAGCCCTATTTTTTATGCTACAGACTGGATTTTTTCGTCTGTATTCTATTCATCGGCAGGCATGATTTTAATCTGCATCACAGTAGATATACTCAATGCTCTTTGTTTCGCTAGCTCTGCTTTTTCTCCTTCAAAGAGTTCGTCTACAGTCTCGATAAAAAGGTGCTGCCATTGATTGAAATGGTCTTTAGTAAGCGGACAACGTTTGTTGATATTCTGGTGCACCTTTAATGGGTTGCCAGAATATCCGCCAGTGTAGAATAGTGTGTTTTCCCAAAATAAGTACATTACCGGAAGGTGGTGTTCCCAATTGACATGCGCAAACATAAACCCAATCACAGGGTCTACCTTAACTTTCTCATAGAACGTGTCTATCAATAATTTCAATTCTCCGTTGCCTAATATGTCAGTTTTCATTTCTAAAGATCTTTTCGGTTGAATTTTTTCAGAGAATATAGTAGCGGCAAAGCTATCCACAGAACCATGACAGAAAGTGAAACAATCAGCCCTTTGTCTGTTCCGTAAAATTCTTTGAATACTGCACCAGTATAGCCCATAAGTGCCGACACATCCATTTTAAGCAAAACAAGTATGCGCCCGAGATCTATTGGGTTGAGGGCGCTGATGCCAATCATTGCTTTCTCCAATGGATAATCTGCAAATTGGAATAGCAGAAATAGTACAAGCCCATCAAATAGAAGAGAGAAGTATATCCAAAGAAGTATTGCAAACCCGATTCCTTTTGCTTTATCTCTTGTATGCACAGCCGCCAGCATTGCTATAGCAACAAATATTACTGAGATCAACAAACCCATGAGCAGCAGCATGAGCCCTGTGGCAGATGGCTCATAAAACAACATGGGTAGACCTGCACCGGCAAAGAATGCAAGGGACAATGCGCCAGCCAGACCTACAAATATACTCAACCAGATACGGCTTCTTTTTAATGGTTGGCTCACCAGCAATTCAATGAATTCTGAGCTATTATATACGTAGATTGTAGAGAATATGACACTAACCAATGGCACTATAAACAGTACCAGGTTCAGCATGCTTAGCAATCCTTTTTGAGTGCTGTCTTCAAGGCTGAAGACAGTAAACGTGATTGCAAACAAGAATACTGCATAACCCAATACCATCTTGTTGCGCAAAATGTCAAGAAGTATATATTTTATGATCTTTATCATGACGGCTTATTGGTCATTATTTGTGCAATTGCGCGTGATAATTTTGTTTCTCCTGTTTCTTCTTTCAGCGCATTCAGTGTTTTATATAGAAGTATACTTCCGTCTTGCATGTACACTATGTCTGAGATAAGTTCATCCAGCTCGCTAAGTATATGTGAGGTGATAAGTATTAGTTTGCCTCTTGCTTTTTCTGCAAGCACTTTCTCTCTTAGTATCTCTGATGCTACCGGATCAAGGCCTGCAGTTGGTTCATCCAGTATAAGTACACTTGCTCCAAATAAAAAGGCGATTGCCGCACTTACCTTCTGCATAGTACCTCCAGATAATGTTCTCATTCGCTTGTGATAAAGTGCTTTAAGTGCAAAAGCACTGATTAGGTCGTCGTCTATTGTTTTGTGGCTCTGCCGTATATCAGTGAGCATTTCTATCACCTGGCCAATCTGCATGTTTTCAGGGTAGCGCCCTACTTGCGGCATATATCCCACTTCAGACCGGTATTGCCACCCTGAAGCTACATCTTTCCCCATTACTGTTATTGTACCGGTGTCTGGTACTACCATACCAAGTACACACTTGATAAATGTAGTTTTGCCGCAACCGTTAGGGCCAATAAGGGCAATACATTGCCCTGAATTGCTGGTAAATGATACTTCATTCAGCACTTTCAGTTTGCCGAAACTTTTGTTTACTTTGTTTGCCGATATCATAATCGTAAGGGTTTCATCAACGGATGGTTATCTTTCAGTTGCTCTGGAGTGAGGCTGGGTATTACCTTCTCAGACCGATCCATTAGTGTTGTTATCAGGCTCCGAAAAAGCATCATTGCCGGCGGGTTCTTTTCCACAACCATACTGAACATGCTTACTGGCCGGTAAGGAATGTCTCCGATTTTATCTTTATTCAAGTCATAGCCCTCATACTTATCCCAATAGTTATTTTCGAAAGTATTCAGCACTAACGACCCATTAGTCCCTACATCGAATGTATTGCCCCTAAAATTGTTGTTCTTCAGTACAATCTCCATACAACTGGCTTGTATCTTCAGCCCCCAGCCATTTTCAGTAAAATCATTATTATACATCTCAACCCTGCTAACACCTTCCAGAAATATTCCACTTGTGTTACGCTCAAAATAGTTGCCGTCGATATAGCTATCTGATATCTCCTTAAGCAGTATGCCATAGGATGCATCACCCCAGTTTTCAATAAAATAATTGTGATACATTTTCACCTTTTTCGAAAACATTACAGCAACCCCTGCACCATTTTTTTCAAAGACGTTTGCAGCATAGGTGTCACTGTTGGAAAACATAAAATGCAAGCCATACCTAATATTCCCAAATGAAACATTCCTCCAGATTATAGAATTTGTTACAAATTCAAAATATATCCCATCCCGATGTCCGGTTATAGTATTTCCAACTATTTGAAGGCTGTCGCTCTTCCAGCAATGTATGCCATTTCCACTTTGTTGTTCTTGCTCCTGGTGAGCAATAAGCTTGTTGTTTTTGATGATGCAGTTGACAGAATATTGTGAGTAAATGCCAAAAAAGCAATCTTCGAGAATGTTGTTTACAATAATTACATGGTGCCTGTTGTGGATTTTTATTCCTGCATAGTCTACAATGCTGGAGATACCCGAATTACGAATACTGAAACCACTGAAAGTCACACTATCTGCTTTTATTGATACATTTTCGTATTTATGTTCACCTTCTATTATTGGATGGTTAATGCCAATGACTACGATAGGTTTATCTATTACCAGATTGTGTTCATGATAAATGCCGGTTTCTACCAACAAAGTATCATGTGCGTTAGCATTTATGATACCTGATCGTATTGTTTTGTCTATATGTGATGCACCCACCATCACGGTTCTGCTGATGGCTATATTGCTGATGCTGGCAATGCACAACAGAAGAATAGCTATCGTTTTCATTTAATTGATTCCCAGTTGGTTTGCTCACCATTAAACATACTTTTTACTGCATTGAGACTATCCTGATTGCTGAATGCGGCCATATGCCCGTCCATGGGGCATTTTAGTTCTGGACTGTTGAGCAAAAGAGCATTACTCGATATTGTCAGTTTATGATCGCTGCTGAAATCAGAGAAGTATACTGACGGGTCCTTACCGAGATCTGCTTCTCGTGATTTCATAAAATCTTTCAGGCACACAATATCATCAAATTTGAATGATTTACCCTTGCTTGTCAGCAACTCAGCTCCGAATCTTGGATCTGAGATTGTCATTTTGCAAAATGCACAATTATCCTTCCCGATCTTTATCGGGTCGGGTTCTGCGTTACAACTACTAAAGACCAAGGGTAGTAGCAAAAGCAGTACGGCAGGTGTGACTGCAACTTTACGTCTACTCCGCCACTCTATTACAACACATAATAAAAGTAGCGCACCACAGCCTACAAATATCCATCCGCCGATGTCGGGAATAGAATAGGCCCCGAAATTCAACAGTTGTTTGAACCCGATAAGGGGTGGTTGGTATGCCATGCCGGGAACAACGATGGCTGCATGTGGATCCAGATTGTGGCCATAGTCATACTCCCATTTCCAGAAATCGACCATGGCTATAATGCCAAATGAAACAAAGAGCAGGAAACCAGCATAAAACCATTTTTTTCTGTTGAGCAATGAAATAAGTAAAAAGCATACCACAAAAAATCCGATACAATAGGGGAGAATAGTAAACTCCGGAAAATCGTCCGTGTGTAGCGTTTTCATGCCTATATAGTGATTTAGCCCATTAATGATATCTACATCTCCCTTTATTGCATTTGCATATATTTTTAGTCGCAGGCCTTCAGGGTATTGTGGGGCGTCAAGGTCTATCCTCCACATAGGAACAAATAGAACAGCGACCAGGCTTATGCCGCAGATAGCTGTAATAATTCGGGTTGCAATACTTAGTTTTTCGTTCTTCACAATGATCCATTTTATATTGCCAATTAAAAAATCAGCTTGCCATGTCAGAAATTATGACTCTGTATGGCAAGCTGATTTTGTACGTTTGACAACAGTCAAGTAATTATTTTCCAGTGGATTTATTTACTTACCATCTGCCTCTGCGGGGAGGTTCTTGCCGGTACTGAATAACAGCGGCACATTGCTGCCAGATGGCGATACCCGCACATAGCCCGACATTTCCTGATGCAGCGCACTGCAGAAGTCTGTGCAGTACATAGGAGATATGCCTACACGATCTGGTACCCATTTCAGTGTCTGCGTTTCGCCTGGCATTATCAGTAATTCAGCATTTAGCGCACCCTTTATTGCAAATCCATGTGGCACATCCCAGTCTTGCTCCAGATTAGTGATATGGAAATAGACCTCATCGCCCATTCTAATACCTTCAATATTGTCCGGTGCAAGGTGAGACCTTATTGCAGTCATATATACATGCACTGTTTTGCCTTCCCTTACCACTTTTGTAGTGCCTTCACCTTTTGATACATATGGGTGGGTATTTTCCTCTAGTTTAAAGAACTTAACTGATTTTCCTTTGATAAGGTCAGCAGATACAGCTTGGGCATAGTGTGGCTCTCCAATAGTTGGGAAGTCAAGTATTAGTTGCATTTTTTCTCCGCTTATATCAAACAATTGTGCACTTTGAGCTAATTCTGGTCCGGTTGGCAAATATCTATCCTTGGTTATTTTGTTATAAGCTATCATGTACTTAGGATTTGGCTTGCGACTATCTCCACCTGGTACACAAAGGTGTCCCACTGAATAGTATGTGGGCACCCTGTCTACAACTTTCAGGTCTTTGATATTCCATTTTACAACTTCACTAGACACGAACATAGATGTAAACGCATTGCCTTTTCCATCAAACTCTGTGTGCAGCGGCCCTAAGCCTGGTTTCTTAACTTCACCATACAAGGCAGCTTCATATTTTATTACTGGGATTCCTTCGTAATCGCCCTCAAATGCTTTTTCAGCAATAGCCTTCTGTATTTTGTCGAAACTAAAAACAGGTATCAATGCAGCCAGCTTACCACTACCTACAATATACTCACCCGTTGGGTCTACATCGCAGCCGTGAGGCGATTTGGGGCATGGTATGAAGTAGCATATGTCTGCAAATTCCTTTGTGTTCAAAACAATTATTTCTGTCTTAATCTCTGAAGTGGCTGTATGCGTCTTTTCATTGTATACATTATGAGCATACTTTACTGCTTGTTTTTTCCCTTTGCCAGCTTTCACATACTCTTCTGCCTTCTTCCAGTTAACTGCCATTATAAAATCTTTATCGCGTTGTGATGCGTTCACTTCAAGCAGCGTATTGGCTTGTTCCGTATTGTAACAGCTAAAGAAGAACCAGCCATGCGATTTGCCTTTTCCTGCATGCGACAGGTCAAAGTTAACACCGGGACATTCTAGCTGAAATGCAATATCCATTTTCCCGTCTTCCTTTCCTATGCTTATAAAGCTGATATGCCCTTTGAAATTTTGCTTGTAAGTGTTGATAGGAATATCTCCATCAGCATCATCAGGAGGTACGCTAAACCGGGTACCAGCGATGACATATTCGGTATTTTCCGTAATGAACGGTGAACTGTGATTGCCCCCACTATTGGGCAATTCAATAATTTCAGCAGTTCTAAAAGTTGCAAGGTCTATTCTGGCTACACGTGGTGTATTATTTGCATTGCCAAATACCCAGCGACCATCAATCTCTCCATTTGTCTGAGATAACTCTGTATGGTGCAGATCATCCCATGGAACAAAACCATGAGATGTGGTTAGCATTGGTTTTGTTTCCTCACTATATCCCCAACCCTTTTCAGGATCCACTGAGAATACCGGTATCACTCGCAATAGCCTTCCACTCGGCAGTCCATATACACTCAACTGTCCACTGAAGCCACCTGAAATGAAATTGTAAAATTCATCGTATTTGCCCGGAGCTACGTATGCTTTTGCTGCTGCATTTCCGGTTACGGCATTTCCAGCATTCTTTGGCTTACATCCATTTATGCTGAGTGCAAGCGCCGTGGCACCTATAATGGAAAGATATTTAAGTTGTTTCATAAAATGTATTAAATGTTAAGTTGTTAGTTTTGTCTGAAGTCTATTTTACACCGTCATTTTTGCGCATAAATTCATACAGAGTTCTTGCTTCTTCGTCATTAATATTCTGGTTGGGCATTCTCACAAGGCAAATTTCCAATTGTGCCTGAGCTTTAGGGTCTTTGTCCAACATAACATCCGGATTGGTAACGAAATTCATGATCCACTCTGCTTTGTGGCGTTGGGTTACGTCTTTCCATCCGGGGCCTACTAGTTTTTCATCTGTAAGTTTATGGCAACTATTGCATTTTACCTCATATACTTTTTGTCCGCTACCAGCCATTTTTTCATCAAGCGTTGGCGAAACATCTACCTTGGTGAATTTTCCTTCACCTCTTTCAGGGTCATAGGATGGGTTAGCATTAGCAGCGGCCTGGGCTTCTGGTGTTCCGCCTTCCATGGCATATGGATTCTTCTCTTCTTCCGAGCTGTTTCCGCCGCATGCAACCAGTAAGCCACAGATAACAGCTAAATACAATAGTTTTTTCATGTCTGTAATTTGTTAGTTTGAAATAATACCACAAGATTATAGCTATAATTACCATTGATTTATGCGTTCAATCATAAAGCGAAAATATTTAGCTGACATTAATTGCCTTTTTCTCTTAATAAATTCAGTGTAACGCTTGTCAAGCAATGATTGTAGCGTTCTTGCTTCCCGAGTGAAATCATTAATATGATTCTAATCATTTAATCTCATGCCGATGGTCATTGCTGTGTTATAATACGAAGACTACTTTTATCAGAGATTAAACTACTAGTTTATGATGGTTGACGTTGATTTATTGCTGGCGTTGGGGGCTTCCTACAAGAAAGTATTTCAAGGAGAAATAATTTTTATGGAAGGTAGCCGATGCAACTTCTATCATCAACTTGTAAGTGGAAAGGTTCGTTGGGCTAACATCAATGATGAAGGAAAGGAGTATTTACAGACAATGGTAGAAACCGGTGAGTGTTTCGGAGAATTACCTCTATTTGATCCTGGACCCTATGCGGCTTCGGCTATTGCAGAAGAAGACTCTGTAGTTTTAAAGCTACATGAATCAACATTCCACCAATTGCTTGAAGAGCATCCTGCGATATTGCTTTCCTTCTCGAAATTGCTGGCACAAAGGCTCAGGTTTAAATTTTTCATGCTGAAGGATTTACTTTGCAACGAGCCTGAGGAACGCATTGCTTCTTTGATAGCTTACCTGCAGTATACTAAACATAACTTCTGCTCGCAGTGCGGTAAAATAAAACTGACACGGCAACAAATTGCCAATATGACCTGCCTGCGGGTAGAGACGGTTATTCGTGCCATGAGACATATGCACGAATTAGGCACAATCAATATTCGTAAAGGGAAAGTTTATTGCGGCAATATGACTCCAGTCATAAGGGGTAGATGCACAAATTAGTTGCTTTGCAATTAAATTGTGATTTCCGGATGAATTTTAGAAAATGGCTACAGTTATCTTTTTTGAACTTGCTGATTGTGGCAGCTATCGGGGTTGTGCTTAGGTATAAGATTGCATACTCACTTTCATTCATTGACCA
>CAMDNC010000133.1 GCA_945902755.1 Flavipsychrobacter stenotrophus | reverse complement strand
CGCTTTAGCCCTCTTATTTTAGAAACATAGTAAACTGGTAATATAGTATCCAGATCTATGGCACACAGTACATCTGCTTTTCTAAAAAGGAGGAAAAAAAACAGATTGAACCAATAGTGCGCATACATCAATTTACCTTGCTCTACCATGATGGGCAGTCGCACTTGTTTGAATTTTCGCTCCTCCAGAGGTTTACTTTTCTTGCGTTTAAAACCCACCAATGTTACATCATACCCTGCATCTGTAAGTGTATTGCAGATACGTATCATGCGTTGATCGTAGTTCAGGTCGTTGGTAACCGTGCAAATTATTCTTTTCAACTTCATACTCTGGCGTAAAGATAACAGGTTAAGTCGACTTTAACTCCTAGTACAGCCAACCGAACAGGATGAAGCATTATATACAAAAAGCTAGCGCTACTTACACATCGTAATGTGCAAGTAGCGCGTATAACTAACCTATATTTGGAATTACTTTTTGCGAGTAGCCGTGTTGCTTACTGGCTGTGCTGCTTGTTTTGTTTTGTTGGTAGCAGGCGCTTGCTTCACTGTAGCGCTATTGGCAGTGGCTGTAGCACTTGTTCCTACCGCAGTAGAAGTAGCGGTTTTTTGGGTAGGTGACTGTTTGCCTGCAGTAGCTGTAGATTGCTGACGAAGCGTAGTAGTAAGGTTTGTAGCTGCTGATTGTGCATAGGTAGTAGACAAAGCCGCAACCGCTATGGCACTCAATAGTATCTTTTTCATATTCTTATATTTATACGGATTACAATGATGTAAATTTACGCAAAAGAGTCAATACAAAATGCAAAAATTGCATTTAAATTGGTTAGCTATTCTTGCCACAAAAAAGGGAAAAGTATCATACCTAGAAATACAATAAGAACATCTAACCCAATAAGCACTAGCGCTAGCCCCCACCATCCAGGCATGTAAACCGGCTGTAATGCTGCCGACGCAAGCTTGCTGAGTATCATCAGTACCGGAGTGACCAGCGGAAATCCTAGAATAGCCATCAAAGATGAATTCTGCTGAGCCCGGGCTGCTATAGCCGACAAAAAAGTAAATACCACAGACATACTGACGCTACCAGTAACAGCGATAACTACAAACAAAACACTGTTTGCCATAGGCCAGCCAAGCATCATGGCATAAAGTAACAAACTCATACCCGTCATAAGTATCATGAGTAAAGTACTATAGGTGAGCTTAGCTAGCAAAAAAGTAACCGGCTTTACGATACTGTAATAATATCTGAACCTATGTGGATGCTCTTGTAAAAAACTCTTGGCCATTGAGTTGACCGCGACAAACAATTGTGTAAGCCAAAAAAGTGCATTCCATGCTTTGGCTTCGGGCTGACCATTCATCATGTATACCACAAACACAGTAGCACCAACATAGAGCAACACCCCAAACAAGGCATGCTTTTGTCGCCACTCCATGAGAAAGTCCTTTTTGACGAGTGATAAGAATGAACTATTAGCCATAAAAAAGGCAAAGATAACCATGTTAGCTATACTGAGCTTGCGTGCCTAGGTACAATACTGTATTCATTATTTGACAATTGAACGTGTAACGCAGAACAACACGAAAATTCGCGAAAAAAGAATGAGTTAAAAACCTTGAAAAGCAATGCAGATAATGCTTTAGAGAGTTGTCCCATAAGGATTAAAATTTTACGAAAAGAAGTTTGCAAATTAACATTTCGGACTTATATTTGCACTCCCAAAAGTTCTTAAAGATATGCGGAAGTAGCTCAGTTGGTAGAGCACAACCTTGCCAAGGTTGGGGTCGCGGGTTCGAGTCTCGTCTTCCGCTCAAAGAATTCCATTCGGATTAGATACGGATGGAATTTTTTTTGCCTAGTTTCATATACTACCATTATGGAACTATTTTATTTAGTTGGAATGCCCTGGTGGCGGAATTGGTAGACGCGCAGGACTTAAAATCCTGTTTGCCGCAAGGCGAGTACGGGTTCAATTCCCGTCTGGGGCACAGATTACAGCCGTTTCGAAAGAAGCGGCTTTTTTATTTGGCTTAAACGGTATTAAAACATACTATTCTTTAAACAAGTTTTCAATTAGCAGGCATGAACTGGTTGCAAAGCAAAAGGGCTAGCTATAGAAGCCAGCCCTCGCATATTACATCAGTATAGAAAAGATTACCCATTATTACTACCAGAGAAAATAGCACCTACATACTCACGGTTGAGGCGAGCTATGTTTTCAAGAGATATACCTTTAGGGCATTCTGCTTCGCAGGCACCTATATTTGTGCAGCTACCAAATCCTTCGGTATCCATTTGCTGTATCATATTTACAGCACGGTTTTTGCGTTCTGGCTCGCCCTGTGGCAATAATGCCAAGTGAGCTATTTTAGCAGAAACAAAAAGCATTGCAGACGCATTAGGACATGCTGCAACGCAGGCACCACAACCTATACAAGATGCAGCAGCGAATGCTTCATCAGCTTTTTGTTTTTCAATGGGTAATGAGTTAGCATCCACAGCGTTACCTGTGTTTACTGACACATAACCACCTGCACCTATAATTCTGTCGAATGCACTACGGTCTACTACAAGATCTCTGATAACAGGGAAAGATTCGGCACGCCATGGCTCAACCACTATGGTATCGCCATCTTTATACTCGCGCATGTGCAACTGACAAGTTGTGTTTTGTGTCCATGGTCCGTGAGCACGGCCATTGATATACATGCTACACATACCACAAATACCCTCCCTACAGTCGTGGTCGAACGCTATAGGATCCTTCCCCTCAGCCACCAGCTGTTCATTCAGTACATCAAACATTTCCAAGAAAGACATTTCAGAAGAAATGTTTTTTACCTGAAAAGATTCGAAATGACCTTTCACCTTGTTGCTCCTCTGCCGCCACACCTTTAGTGTGAGATTCATGTTATAATGTTGCATAACGTAAACTTTAAAACTTTGTCGTCTAAATTAACCAGTTACCAAATCAAAAAACTTTAAAAACACCTCCATCTCTGCCCTACCCTTACGAAAATAGCATCTATTTATAGCTCCTAGCGCTTGGGTGAACTATTTCGTATTTCAACTCTTCTTTATGTAGTTCGTACTGACTATCCCCTTTGAATTCCCAAGCAGAAACATACATGAATTTTTCATCATCGCGTAGTGCTTCTCCTTCTTCTGTCTGATACTCTTCGCGGAAGTGACCACCACAGCTTTCTTCGCGGTCCAAAGCATCTATACACATCAACTCTCCTAACTCGAGGAAGTCTGCCACCCTACCTGCTTTGTCCAGCTCAGGATTAAACTCGTTTACCTCACCGGGTATACGAACATTGCTCCAGAAATCTTTACGTAGCTGCTGAATCTCTTTTATTGCCTGTTTCAAACCTTCAGCATTACGTCCCATTCCACATTTATCCCACATTATCTTACCCAAACGTTTGTGGAAGCTCTCTACACTTTCCTTGCCTTTGATGCTCATCAGCTTGTTGATGCGGTCGCTAACTTCTTTTTCCGCAGCTATAAATGCAGGATGATCTGTAGGAATAGATTTTGTTCTGATATCATCAGCTAGGTTATTACCTAGCGTGTATGGTATTACGAAATAACCATCAGCTAAACCTTGCATCAATGCAGAAGCACCAAGACGGTTGGCACCATGATCGCTGAAGTTAGCCTCACCAAGTGCATAAAGGTTAGGCACAGTGGTCATCAATTCATAATCTACCCATAAACCTCCCATTGTGTAGTGAACTGCAGGATAGATACGCATTGGAACTTCGTAAGGATTTTCGCCAGTAATCTTGGCGTACATATCAAATAGATTACCGTACTTTTCCTTAACTACATCTTTTCCAAGAGCAATAACTGAATCTTTGTCAAGATTTGATTTGCCTTGTTTGTTGGCTTCTATTTTACCGTAACGCTCTATTGCAGCGGCGAAATCGAGATAAACAGCCATCTTAGAAGAGCCTACTCCATAACCAGCATCGCAGCGTTCTTTTGCAGCGCGACTTGCTACGTCTCTTGGTACTAGATTACCGAATGCTGGGTATCTACGCTCCAAATAATAGTCTCTTTCCTCTTCAGGTATATCACCAGGTTTGCGGTTGTCCCCTTGTTTTTTAGGCACCCATATCCTACCATCATTACGTAGCGACTCTGACATCAATGTCAATTTAGATTGATGATCGCCGCTAACCGGTATACACGTAGGGTGAATCTGTGTGAAACATGGATTTCCAAAAAATGCGCCTTTTCTATGGGCTTTCCATGCAGCGGTAACGTTGCTACCCATTGCATTGGTAGACAAGTAGAACACATTACCATAGCCACCAGTACACAATAGTACTGCATGACCAAAATGACGCTCTAACTCACCATTTACCAGGTTACGAGCGATTATACCACGAGCCTTGCCATCAATTTTAACTACATCCAACATTTCGTGACGAGCATACATTGTAACATTACCTAGTGCCACCTGACGCTCTAAAGCTTGATAAGCACCAATGAGTAATTGTTGTCCTGTTTGTCCGGCTGCGTAGAAAGTGCGCTGTACCTGAGTACCACCAAAAGACCTGTTGCTCAATAATCCGCCATACTCACGAGCAAAAGGAACACCTTGAGCTACACACTGGTCTATAATATTTGTACTTACTTCTGCCAAACGATGCACATTTCCTTCGCGAGCTCTATAATCACCACCTTTTATGGTGTCATAAAACAAACGATAAGTGCTATCACCATCGTTCTGATAATTTTTTGCAGCATTTATTCCACCCTGAGCGGCAATAGAGTGCGCTCTGCGTGGGCTATCCTGAAAACAAAAGGCTTTTACCTTATATCCCATTTCGCCTAGCGATGCCGCTGCTGATGCTCCTGCAAGTCCCGTACCTACCACAATGATTTCCAATTGACGTTTGTTAGCCGGATTTACCAACTTACAAGTCGACTTGTATTTTCCCCACTTTTCATCCATCTTACCTGCGGGAATCTTAGAATCTAAAGCCATATCAAAAAATTAAATAAAATATCAAAAAGAGAAAATTAAATAGAATAAAAAATCACGAACAGAACTAGTGACCAGAATTACCTATAAAGTGTAGATATACTGGCATAGAAGCAAAAATCAAAGGGATAAGAATTGAGAATGCTACACCTATTGAGTTAATTGCGGCTTTGTATCTATGTGTTGTGAGTCCAAAAGTTTGGAAAGCACTGAAAAATCCGTGCATTAGGTGCCAAGCAAGAGATACACAACCCAAAACATAAACTACGACAACCCACATTTGACTGAAAACCTGTACCATTTTCTCGTACAAATCTTCTTCTTTCCAAGCTGCATCGAAAGCCTGACCATAACGATTAGGAGCCCAAAAATGATACAGATGCAAAATGAGGAACAATAAAATTAGTGTACCCAATAAACCCATAGACCTACTGTACCAACGGCTGGTCTTATTGCCCGCAGATACCTCGTATCTAACAGGACGACGCTTTGAATTTTGACTCCAAAGTAATAAACCCTGTACCATATGAATAATGAGACCAGCGAAAAGACCGATCTCCATTATGCGGATAGCCACATTACCACCCATGAATGCAGCAGCTTCAGTAAAATGTTTACCTGTCTCGCCCGGCTCGTCTGGCCAAAAAATCATTGCGTTTACGTAACAGTGAACAACTAGAAATAAGATCAGAAACAACCCTGTACCCCCTACTAAAACCTTTTTACCAATCGACGTGCTGAAAGCATTTTTCCAGTTCATATTTTTCTGCTTAATTTTTTAGTTTTAATTAACCGATGTATACTACAAAGATAATGCGGTATTCAATAAAAGCCAATAAAAACGATAGATAAGCGTATAATTACTTAAAGGACAAACTTTAAGCAAGTGCAATAACAATATGAACACTACAATTTAAAATTCTATCAAGAAATGAATAAACATTTTTGGATTGGTACCACATGATTTCAACATCAATTACTACTTTAGCCAATCAAAACTAAATAAGTATGAAATTGCTTGATAACAAAGTAGCGCTTATAACGGGTGCAAGTAGAGGCATAGGTGAGGCTATTGCAATAAAATTTGCGGAACAAGGTGCTAATATTGCATTTACCTATCTCTCTTCCACGGAAAAAGCAACTGCATTAGAAAATAGACTTTCTGACATGGGAGTAAAAGCAAAAGGATATAAAAGTGATGCTGGTGACTATAAGGCTGCGGAACAACTGGCGGCTGATGTAGTGAAGGATTTTGGTACTATAGATATTTGTGTAAACAATGCCGGCATTAGTCGCGACAATTTGCTACTCAGGCTCACACCCGAACAGTGGGACGAAGTAATGCAAGCCAACCTAAAAAGCATTTATAACCTTACCCGTCAGGTAATAAAACCTATGATGAAAGCGAGAGCTGGTAGCATCATCAATATGAGCTCTATAGTAGGCGTAAAGGGCAATGGCGGACAAAGTGCCTATGCTGCCAGCAAGGCGGGTATCATAGGTTTCACCAAAAGTATAGCACAAGAAATAGGTAGCCGCAACATTAGGTGCAATGTTATAGCACCCGGCTTTGTAGAAACAGACATGACCCACTACCTAAAAGATAGTGGTGCAGAAAAATGGTTTGAGAAAATACCGTTGGGGCGTTTTGGTAAACCTGAAGAAATAGCCGACACGGCCCTCTTCTTGGCATGTGACATGAGCCGCTATGTAACAGGACAAGTAATAAGCGTATGCGGCGGTATGAGTATGTAATGCCCTAAGTATCTGATATTAAATAATCGACTCATAAATTCTGATGTGTGCAAGGATTTATCGAGTCGATTATTTTTGTTTATTCACCAACACACTTTCATTTTTCATATTTTTGATCAATACAGTTGGTAGCTATGAAAGTAATAAGCAGAAACAAAAATGACCATAAATACCTGATAATATCTGACAATATAGAACAACAGATAATGACGCAGGTGCTAAAAATAAGCGACAAACTACCCTCCGTGCGCATGCTTAGCAAACAATATGATGTTAGTGTGAGTACTATACTACAAGCATATTATCATTTGGAAGGAAAGGGATTGATAGAATCAAGACCACAGTCGGGCTATTATGTACGGTTCAATCCTTCTCGTTTTCCGAGGAAAATTGAAAAAAGCAATCCGCAACAAAATATCAATGCTAAAAATGTAGAATCTATAATAGGTGAAGTGTATGATAATTTTTCAGATGATGGGGTTATTAAGTTTTCGCTGAGTGTGCCAGCACCTGAAATACTGCCGCTAGCCAAACTAAATAAAGCTATGATGCAGGCACTGAGAGACCTGCCTGCAAATGGCACACAATACGAACAAATACAGGGCAATGACCTGCTGCGCAGACAAGTAGCCAGATGGACTATGCAATGGGGCGGCAATCTGCAAGCGTCAGACATAGTGACTACTGCAGGCTGCATGAACGCTATAAGTTATTGCCTGATGGCAATAACCAAACCAGGAGATACTATAGCAGTAGAAAGTCCTGTATATTTTGGCACTTTAAGATTTGCACAGAGTATAGGGCTTAAAGTACTAGAACTACCCACAGACCCCGACACAGGCGTAGACCCCGATGATGTAAAAAAAGCACTAAAACAACACAACATAAAAGCCTGCTTTTTCGTCACCAATTTCAGCAATCCATTGGGATACTGTATGCCTGACGAACAAAAGCAAGTACTCGTTAAGTTATTGGCTCATGAAGGAGTGCCACTTATAGAAGATGACTTGTATGGTGATGTGTACTTTGGTAAAAACCGTCCTAGATCTTGCAAAAGTTTTGATGATGAGGGCAATGTGCTATGGTGCAGTTCTATTTCTAAAACTTTAGCACCAGGTTATAGAGTAGGATGGGTAGCACCCGGCAAATACATAGACAAAGTAAAAAGACTAAAACTGTATCATAGCATTACCACAGCCACTGCCCAGCAACAAGCTATAGGCAGCTTTCTGGCAACGGGCAGGTATGAGCACCACCTTCGCAAGCTGCGACAAACATTGCATGCTAATAGCCTGCTTTTTACCCAGGCTATAGGCGAATATTTTCCGCAGGGTATAAAAATGACAAACCCTAAGGGGGGATTTATATTGTGGATAGAACTGGATAAAAAGATTGATACTTACAATTTGTACAGAGAGGCTATGCTGCATAAAATAAGCATTGCGCCAGGTACTATGTTTTCACTGCAAGACAGATACCAAAACGGCATGCGTATAAGCTATGGTATGCAATGGACACCTGAAGTGGACAAGGCTCTAAAAATACTGGGAAAGCTGATTAAGCAAATGATGTGATTCTAAAAGAAATGCACCAAATCGCCTTGAGTCGAACAACTACTTCTATTACAAAAGCCTAATAGAAAGAAACAAGTAAAAAAACAGGGCTGGTCAATCTATTGACCAGCCCTGATAATATCAAAACGAATAACTAGATTAGTTACTGTTGTTTTTACCTTTCACTTTTGCAACTACTTCATCTTCAATGTTGCGAGGAGCAGCAGAATAGTGGCTAAACTCCATCACCGATGTAGCACGACCAGAAGACAAAGAACGAAGCTGAGTAACGTAACCAAACATTTCGCTCAGTGGCACTTTAGCACGTATCACCTGCAGGTTGTTGCGGCTATCCATACCTTCTAGCATTGCACGACGACGGTTAAGGTCACCAGTCACATCACCCATGTACTGATCAGGAGTAGTAACTTCTACTTTCATGATTGGCTCAAGGATAACAGTTTTTGCTTTGCGACCAGCCTCACGGAAGCCAGACTTAGCACACAACTCGAAAGACATAGAGTCAGAATCGACCTGGTGGAAAGAACCATCGAATATACGAACCCTCATACTTTCTACAGGGAACCCTGCCAGAGGACCATTGTTCATTGATGTTTCAAAACCTTTCTGTATTGCTGGTATAAATTCACGTGGAATAGAACCACCAAAGATATCGTTGATAAACTGGAAGCGTCCTTTACCTTCTTTCAGGAATTCTTCTTCAGCAGGGCCTATCTCAAACTGGATGTCGGCAAATTTACCGCGACCACCCGTTTGTTTTTTATATACCTCGCGATGCTCAACTTTGAGGGTAAACGCCTCTTTGTAGGCAACCTGAGGAGCACCTTGGTTGATTTCTACCTTAAACTCGCGACGCATACGGTCAACGATGATCTCAAGGTGCAACTCACCCATACCACTTAATACTGTTTGACCGGTATCTTCGTCAGTTTTTACACGAAGAGTAGGATCTTCTTCTACCAGTTTAGCAATTGCCATACCCATTTTATCAACGTCAGCCTGAGTTTTTGGCTCTACAGCTATTGCGATAACGGGTTCTGGTATGAACATGTTTTCCAGTACAATTGGGTGTTTCTCATCACACAGCGTATCTCCAGTTTTTATTTCTTTGAAACCTACAGC
>CAMDNC010000132.1 GCA_945902755.1 Flavipsychrobacter stenotrophus | reverse complement strand
CCCAGTTGCAGGTAGGCAGTGCCTTCATATTCTTTCTCTGGCATTCCGCTTTCCAGCCCCTTGCGCAGTTGCGACTCCGCCTTATCCAAATCATCGCCAATGGTAGAAAAGTTGGCTTGCAGCATGTAGTACGATGACCTAATAGGTTTGTACAACAGGTCAGGGTACTTCACCAGTTTCAGCAGTTTTTCAGCCCCTACCATATCACCGCTTTCCATGTAGCCCTGTATCAGTGTCATAGGGCCTATCAGGAAATAAGCCGCTATCATAATAAGTGCCACCAAAAACGGTATCCATGCTATCCACCAGGTAACCTGAAAGCCCACCAAAAAACCCAATGCCAACAAACCTATAGCAATAGGAATGCGATAAAAAACCAATATTTTACGTAAATTCATATACTTATTTGGGCTGCAAAGGTACTATATTTTTAATGATGAAGTAAGTACAAATCCACTCAAATCATTACACGTTTTTTGGGTACTTTACCTACCCTCACCGCGGCTAGGTTGTCAATGTTCGAACTATATTATGGAGGATTTGACGGCGATCGAGTGGTTCGTCATATAAAACAACCGATGAACTCAACAACTTTCGTTATCATAAAAAACGCTCCAATCATCAACTATCAGGAAACTGAACTGTTAATTTAAGTTCTGTCGATTAGCAATTAAAGAACGCTGTGACAATTTTGCAATTTGGGTTTTATTGCATAACACATCGTTGATTGTTGTGCAATATAGGTCTCGACGGAATACATAGTAATATCGAAAACTCAAAAAAAGCAAGTATTGAAATTCTTTAAGACACTATCTTTATCAATAAAATATACTGCACATGAAATACGTTTATTTGATCGCATCACTTTTATTTTCTGCCGGTGTTTGTCAGGCACAAGAGGAAGACCTATTACCTGAACGTACCTACTTTAGAAAGTTTTGTGCAAAGTTCCCGCTTGAAGAAAAACCGAATATTATGGCAGATACCAACCATATAGCCATTTGGAAAATGATAGAAGATGTTGATGAACACAACTATTTTGTAGTACAAAGATATAATATGAACCAATACGTATTCACTTATATGAACCGTGGCGGGTCTAACAGGACCTATGAAAATGTCTCTGCTTACTTTTCAAAGGTGGTAAATTCGACTTTTCTTACAGTACCTCTTTATGACCATGAAACAGAAACTGTGGGTTACTTTTTCTCGAAAGTGACAGACCTTGATAGCAGGGGATGGAACATGACCTTATCATTAGTTGCAGATACAACACTTAAAGATATCACCAGCAGGAGCTCTTTGCTGGAGCGAATAGAAAAGAATGTTAATAACCCCAATTTCTACAAAGCACCTGTACATTTAAAGAAAAAACTGCCTTTGTTGTATTGTAAATAGAAATCAAAATGCGGTCAATGATAAAGAAAACATTAAAAAATAATGGGCTGTATCAAAACTAAGAGTTTGAGACAGCCCATTTTATTAATTTCGCAGCAAAGATGCCACAAAATATCATTCTAAAACAAAAATACTAGTTCAGCTCACCTAGGTTAGCCAATTCTTTGTCCATATCGCGTGCCTGTTGGCTACGTGGATACTCATCGCGCAGGCGCTTGAATATTTCTTTAGCTTCGTTAGTCTGTCCTGCTGCCTGATATACCATACCCAGTTGGTACATATACATAGGTGTTACCAGTACATCATCTTTATCAGCTATTGCTTTTTTAAAGTTTTCTATCGCTTTGTCGTTCTTGCCACTCTCCATGTATGCAAGACCCAGCGCACCTGCAGCCTGGCGGCTCAGCGTAGTACCCTTACCATCAAATGCCTGTAGAGCAGTTATCGCCTTGTCAAACTGACCCATTCTCAGGTAGCATATACCTTCGTAATAGTGCGCTAAATTACCCGCTGGTGTGCCACTAAAGTTCTTAGCCACCTTAGTAAAGCCAGGATTTTTACCATCACCATTCAGTGCCTGATTCAGAGAATCTGCCTGAAAGTACAACTGTGGCCAGTACATAGCTGCAGCAGCCTTTTGGGCTTCTCCTTTGCTCATGTTATTGTAAAAAAAGTAACCTACCACTGCCAGTACTACTACTATTGCAGCAGTGCTTATTATTTTTTTATTCTTTTCATAAGCCACCTGCACATTATCAAGCGGATTAAAATCGTCATATACAGTTTCCTGTGTTGTAGGTGTAGTGCCACCTGGGGTATTTCTTGCAGAATTTGCCATGTTGGTTGTAAGTAATTAAGTTGTTTTATATTTTAGTTGTCAAGTTAACGGATTTTTTCATTAATCTGTTATAAAAGGATAATTTTCATCCACATATACATCCTTATACAGCTCATCATTGTTAGGCCATGGGCTTTCCTCTGCAAACTGTACCGCATCTTCCACTTCCATCTTCACCTTTTCGTTTATCTGCTCTATCTGCTCTTCAGTAGCAAAGTTGTTGGCACGTATCACTTCCAGTACCTGATTGATAGGATCCTTTAGTTTAAAGTCCTCTAGTTCTTCTTTGGTACGGTATTTAGCAGGGTCACTCATAGAGTGTCCACGATAACGATACGTTTTTATCTCCAAAAACGTAGGTCCACCACCCTCACGGGCACGCTTCACCGCACGCTCTATAGCCTTGTGTACCTCTTCGCAGCTCATACCATCTACGCTATCGCCAGGCATATCATAGGCATCAGCCAGCCTGTATATGTCTAGCACCTTGCTGGTACGCTCTACCGATGTACCCATTGCGTAGTAGTTGTTCTCGCAAATGAACACTACCGGCAGGTTCCACAGCACAGCCATATTGAAGGTCTCATGCAGCATACCCTGACGGGCAGCACCATCGCCAAACATACATATCGTAGCCCTGTCGGTGCCACTATACTGCTCAGCAAATGCGATACCAGCACCCAGACCTATCTGGCCACCCACGATACCATGCCCACCAAAAAACCGCTTTTCCTTCGAGAAAAAGTGCATACTACCACCCTTACCCTTGGTGCAGCCCGTAGCCTTGCCATACAGCTCAGCCATACACTCGCGCGATGTTATGCCCTTGGCTATTGCCAATCCATGATCTCTATACGCAGTTATCATATTATCATCAGGGCGTGTAGCCGTCATTATACCTGCTGCTACCGCTTCCTGACCTATATACAGGTGGCAAAAACCCCTTATCTTCTGCATGCCATACATCTGACCGGCTTTTTCTTCAAAGCGACGGAGCAGTAACATGGTCTCGTACCAATACAAATATGTATCTTTATCGAAAGTAGTCTGCACTATTTTTAAATTTGTGCGAATTTATAAAAATTTTTGTTCCCGATACTCCTTTGGTCACTATAAATAAAATATCGCTGGTACAATTTCGCAATTATACCACTGCTGTCTACGATTTCCCCGCTCAGGTCACCTGTATCACCGGCCCCAATGGCAGTGGCAAAACCAATCTGCTAGATGCAGTCTATTACCTGTGCTACACCAAAAGCTACTTCAGCGCCTACCAGCAAAACAGCGTGCAGAATGGCATGGACGGGTTCCGGGTATCTGGCAAATTTCAAAAAGCGGGTATAACTGATACTATTAGCTGCAAATGGAAAGCCGGCAAAAAAGAAATTTTCAAAAACGATGCCGAATACGAAAAAATAACCGACCACATAGGCGCCTACTCTGCCGTAATGATAGCCCCCGACGATACCGAACTCATCAATGAGCACAGCGACCTGCGTCGAAAATGGATAGACAGCATCCTAGGTCAGGCAGATCGCCAATACCTGGAGCGGCTCATGCGCTACCAGCGCCTCCTGCTACAGCGCAATGCATGGCTGAAGATACAAGCCTACAAACCCACTACCAACACTACCGAACTCGACCACTACAACGCCGAAATGGCATCCGATGGCACCTATATATATGAGCAGCGCGCAGCCTTCCTCCACGATTTTCTGCCCCTGCTCAACGATTTTTACCATCGCCTTTGTGGTGGTGCCGAGGCGATTACCGTCTCCTACATCTCCGACCTCTCCCAAAAACCACTCCTCACCTGGCTGCAGCAGGGGCTCGAGTACGACCTCCGCTACCAGCGCACCCTCCGCGGCATACACAAAGACGATTGGGCGTTTGGCATCAATGGGTTGGCTCTCAAGCAGTTCGGCTCACAGGGTCAGAAAAAAAGTTTCCTATTTGCACTCAAGCTCGCACAGTATGCCTGGCTCACCCAGGTGCAAGGCCAGTTACCCATCCTCCTCCTCGACGATATCTTCGAAAAACTCGACCAACAGCGCATGGAGGCACTCCTCACCATCATCAGGGGCGAAGGCTTTGGGCAGGTTATACTTACCGATACTCACCCCGACCGCATAGCACATGCCTTTGGCCCCGATGCTCCTATAGCCTTCATACACCTACAGGCTGCCCCCCGGTAGTCGCCAGTCAGCAGCCTGCATAGTATTTTTTGTCTGTTTTCTATGTCACCCCTATAGCACCTGCCCATTCAGCAGGTCTTCCAGCGTTTGCCTACGGCGTATCAGCTTCGGCACACCATCCTCCACCATTACCTCTGCCGGGCGCAGCCGCGAGTTAAAGCTGCTGCTCATCTCAAACCCATATGCCCCTGCGTTGTGAAAGACCAGGTAGTCACCCTCCTTTACCTCATTTAGCACCCTATCCCACGCAAAGGTGTCTGTCTCGCATATATTGCCCACCACCGTATAGATACGATTAGGCCCATCAGGATTAGAAATATTAGTTATCCTATGATACGAATCATAAAACATAGGACGTATCAACTGATTGAACCCCGAATTGATACCTGCAAACACCGTAGCCGTAGTATGTTTTATCAGGTTCACCCTAGTTACCAGATACCCCGCCTCACTCACCAGATACTTACCCGGCTCAAACCATATCTCCACCTTCCGCTTCGTCTCATGCTCATATCGTGCAGTAGCCTCAGCCACTCTGGCACCCAGCGCATATACATCTGTTTCCAGCTCATCCTCTTTGTATGGCACCTTAAACCCACTACCCAAGTCTATAAACTCCAACTCATCAAACTGTGCTGCCACCCCAAACATAATATCCAGCCCCTGCAAAAACACATCTATATCCTTTATCTCGCTTCCCGTGTGCATGTGCAGCCCCTCCACATGCAGCCCAGTGGTCTTCACCACACGCTCTATGTGGCGCAACTGGTGTATCGATATCCCAAACTTGCTATCTATATGCCCTGTCGATATTTTGTAATTGCCACCAGCCACTATATGTGGGTTTATACGGATACATACAGGATAGCTACTACCATAATGATTCCCAAAACGCTCCAGCATAGCTATACTATCTATATTGATGCGCACACCCAGCTCCACACCCTCCATAATCTCCCCAAAGTCCACACAATTAGGCGTAAACAATATATCCTTCGCCCCAAACCCTGCCAGCAACCCTATCTTCACCTCATTTATGCTCACACAGTCTAGCGATGCACCTAGCCGTTTTATGTACTTCAGTACATTCACGTTAGTCAGCGCCTTACACGCATAAAAAAACCTGGTAGGATGCCCCTTGAAGGCATCAGTCAATTTGTGGTAGCGGGCAGCTATCTGCCCCGCATCATAAACATACACTGGCGTGCCATATTCATTGGCTATATCCGTCAGCTGTTGGTTGGTTAAAGATGGTAACATGCCGCAAAAATAATTAACTAAACCACAACTATACTACACATGGCACATCTATCTTCCCCCATATGCCAATACCTTTTGCAGAAATAAAAGTTTAGTATATCTTTAACCCCATAACTGCTAACCATATTATTGTATACAACCCAACTCAAGACAAAACCTTTTATTTATGACTAAAAAACTATGCTCAATAATACTCCTTGCCGCAACACTTTTTACTGCATCTGGCGCCCGCGCACAGCAAGGCAAAAGTGAACTCACCCTGGGCTACGGCTACCTCAGCATCTATCAGTTTGCTAATAAGACACCCTTCAATACCTCATCAGGTACCATAGCGCTTGGCTACAAGTATTACCTGTCCAACACAGTAACACTAGGCATGGGCATAGGCTACGAAAACATCAGCAATTGGGCTAGCTTCACTTCTTTCGTTCCAGAGGTAACCTTCCGTTATTTAGACACTAAAGATAGCCGCATACGCGTACGCCTCTATGGCGCAGTAGGTTACGGCTTTACTATACTCAACGACCTCGAGATAGGACAAGGGTTTGCCGACGAATCAGGAGCCAAACCTTGGGGCTTTCAACTCACCCCTATTGGCATGCGCTGGGGCCGCAAGCTAGCATGGTTTGCCGAGCTCGGCACCGGCTACAAAGGCACCTTCAATGGTGGCGTATCCATCCGCTTCCCTCGCAAAAAACAATACAATACCCAATCCAGCAATCAGTAGTAGTTCACAATATTCTTTATAACAAAATGGGCTGTTACGTTATATGCGAGACAGCCCATTTTATTTTACCTTGTTTCGTTAGGTTGCCATCCCTCCCACCACCCTCAGCGGGCATTGCGTCGCTCACTTCTACTGGCTGTGCAGTGAGGAGCAGGGCCTAATAAAAAATAAAATGAGGGTCATTGCTAACCCCGAGCCTAGCCCTGTCCGCCAGCCCTCGGGTTGTGGCAACCTCGCGCTTTAAGGGAAAACAGACGTAAAAAACAAATAAAAAAGCATCCGTCCTCGTTGCATCTCCAAACTTCTCCTGCGGAAGACTCAACAACATCAAAGCTACGAAGCAGAATTTATTCCTTGTGTCTTTTGCTACCACCATTGCTTGAAACAAGTTGTAATGGCAGCCAGTTTCAGGCCTACTTAAAATACCTCCATTTCAATTGTAGCAGTTATAGCTGTCATCTGAGAGGCCTTATATCATAGCTACTGGTGAAGCAAATCGTAAACTGAAACAGTATATATTTAACTTCACAAAAATATCAGCGATTATGACAAAAGATACTGCTACGGCTGCTATTAGAGAAATGCCAAAGGAATTTGATGTAGACGAATTGAACGAAAGATTATTGTTTATGGAAAAAGTAGAAGAAGGACTAAAACAGATAGATAATGGTCAGAAAATACCATTAGATGAAGTCAAAAAAAATAGTCTCAGAATGGCGAAAATAAATCTTTCACCCGCTGCATTAAACGATTTAAAATCGATATTTGACTATATCTCCAGCGATTCTGTATTTTAAGCATAAAAAGTAATCGATAAAATTCTCAAGAAAATAACCATTTTGGAGAGCAATAACAGAATTGGCAAAAGGGTACGAGATTCTGATAACGAATCTATAATAGAGCTTTTAGAAGGAAACTACAGCATCATTTACAGGATTGAAAATGAAGATGAAATTTCTGTTGTACGTATCTTTCATGGAGCACGACTATTAAAAAGCTTACAAGTAACTCGTTGTTCCAGTTGTCCCGAAGGGGCAACTATAACTGCCAATAAAAATCGTTCTCCCGAACGCCTTCACTGTCCAGCAGCTAAATGAATGTACTATCAGAATCCCCACCTCTTCATATTAAAATTTCACCAACATCAGATCTAAAAAAAATCCCTGCCGCGATACACGCATCGCCGCAGGGATAAATTGTTGATACGCCCTATACCGTCAGTAAGGGCTGGTATACATCCTTAGTGTGCATACACCAGTCTCACCACAGCACTGCTGCCATCTGCGCCCACAAATCGGCACATATACACACCAGTAGATAGGTGTGCTGGTAATAGGGTGGCTGTAACAGGTTGAGAAATGTTGATAGTCTCTATCATTTTACCATCTATAGTATAGATAGTCAATTTCCCATCCACTCCCGATTCTATTTGCAAAGAACCATTAGTAGGATTAGGATATAAATTAAAGCTTATAGTACTAGCCACCGGCAGTACCTTAGTACTACAAAACGTAGCAGGCATCACAGTCATCACAAACGTAGCAGTATCCGCACTACATACATTGTTAACAATATACCTTATAGTAGCAGTTCCCGGTGTTACACCAGTCACCACACCACCAGCACTCACAGTAGCCACTGTAGCAGCAGTACTGCTCCACACTCCACTAGTTACAGTATTGGTAAGCGCGGTAGTAAAGCCCACACACACGGTATCATTGCCCGCTATGACACCAGCATCCGCCAACGGATAAACTGTTAGCACCACAGAATCTTTATCGGTACCACACACATTAGTTACCGTGTACACAATTTTTGCAGTGCCTGGCGTCATTCCCAGCACTATACCCGTACCCGATACCGTAGCCACCGTGGCATTACTACTCGTCCACGAGCCAGCACCACCAGTACTCGCCAATATTGTTGTACCACCATCACATAAGTCAGTACTGCCAGATATAGTACCCGCATCAGGCAATGCATTCACGACTACAGGGTATCTCGTCACTGCTGTACCACATACGTTCGTCACACTATATACAGCTGTATCATTACCCGCTACTAAACCAGTCATCACCCCACCCGATGTTATAGATATCTTGCCAGTAGTCACACTCCAGAAGCCACCAGTAACAGTAGCAGTCAGCGTAGCTGTAGCCGCCACACACACACTTGTAGCTCCAGATATAGTACCAGCCACTGGCAGCGGATTCACCGTTACATTCTTAGTACTAAAACATCCAGTTGGCATCACATAAGAAATCGTTACAGTACCCGCACTCACACCAGTTACAATGCCCGTTGCACTACCCACAGTAGCGGTTGTTGCAGCACTGCTCGTCCATGTACCACCCGTAGTAGTTGTAGACAAGGTGATACCAGATCCCACACATACACTGCTCAACCCTGTTACGGCAGCCGGTGTAGTATTTACAGTCACTACAATAGTAGTTATACAACCCGTAGGTATAGTATAAGTCATCATTACAGTTCCAGCCGATACACCCACTACTGAGCCGGTAGTCAACCCTATTGTTGCGGTAGCAGTATTATTACTTGTCCATGTACCCGATGGAGTTACATTGCTCAGTGCAGTAGTACTACCCACACACACCTGCGCAGTGCCTGTTATAGCTGATGGCAATGGGTTTACAGTTACCACACCAGTACGTATACATCCCGTCGACAATTCATAGCTTACAGTAGTAGTACCAGCGCCTACACCTGTTATCACCCCAGCAGCAGTTATAGTGCCCACTGTTGTGTTGCTGCTAGTCCAGGTGCCACCCGCTGGCGTGCTACCTAGTGTCCTGGTATTACCTACACACACAGCCAGTGTACCACTTATCGCACTCGGCAATGGGTTTACAGTCATTATCGCAGTTGCTATGCAGCCAGTTGGCAGTGTATAGGTCATTACTGCTGTTCCTGCACTCACCGTCGATACTACTCCGGTTGTGATATCCACCGTTGCTACGGCCGTGTTGCCACTGCTCCACACACCACCTGTCGTGGCGCTAGACAATGTCGTACTTCCACCCAAACACGCACTCAGCGTGCCTGTCACCGCAGCTGGCAGAGGGTTCACAGTCATCACC
>CAMDNC010000131.1 GCA_945902755.1 Flavipsychrobacter stenotrophus | reverse complement strand
TGGATAATACTGGCAATCTATACTTAACTGATGACAACAACCATCGTGTGCGCAAAATAGCAAGAGATGCCATAACGATAACGGGCATAGCAAATATATGTGTGTCAGGCACTACCACACTTACTGCTTCGGTAGCTATGGGCGCGTGGACAAGTGGTAGTAGCGCAGTGGCAACAGTGGGATTGATGACAGGAGTAGTAAAGGGTGTATCTGCGGGAACGGCAGAGATTAATTAACAAACATCGCTATCCAGTGCCACACGGATAGTAACTGTAAACCCAGCAGTACCTGCCATAACGGGAGCAACCAATGTATGTGCTGGTGCTACTACCACACTTGGAAACACGACAACTGGTGGCACCTGGAGCAGTAGCGCAACAGGATCAGCTACAGTAGATGGTAGTGGTGTAGTAAGTGGCATAGCAGCAGGAACTACTACTATCTCTTACACTGCAGCTGGCTGCTCAGCTACAACAGTAGTGACAGTAAATGCACTGCCGGCAGCAATAACAGGTGGCACAAGTGTGTGCATAGGAAACACAATAACAATGAACAGCACCACCGCAGGAGGCACATGGGGAAGCAGCAGCACAGGCACGGCCAGTATAGATGCAGCAGGACTTGTAACTGGAGTAACTGCTGGAACTACAACAATTACTTACACACTATCTACAGGATGCTACACAACAGCAAACATAAGTGTGATATCGTGCCCAACTAATATTGAAATGATAGCTGATGATGATAAAACTGTAAACATTTTCCCCAATCCATCGAATGGTGTTTTTCAGGTAATAACACAGACAACAGCAGCACCAGTTGAAGTAACTATTACCGATATGGCTGGAAAAATCATAGAAAGCAATATTTATGAAGGAAATGAAAACATAAGCTACTCTCTTAAAGTAAATGATGGTTGTTATGTAATAAAAATAACAGCAGGCAATAAAGTATACAGGAAAGTACTGATAGTAACAGGCAAATAGACTATATTAATGCCCCACACAGAGTGAAGCGAACAAAAAATGCTTCACTCTGTGTGTAATAGGTACTAACAAGAATCTTGAATACTATAAATGAAATAGCTTTTCTATAATACTATGCTACAGAAGCCCATCAATGATAGAGCATACATACTCAAAACTGGGTCTGCTATTTACATCCTCAGCCATACATGCGTCTCTTAGATTAGAGAGTTGTTCCGCTATATTAGTATGGTGCTCTTGAGGACAGAGCTGTAACAAATCGTCGAGCAGACAACCGAAAGCACTTACCTCTATACGCTCCAGCGCAAAAGCAAGGTGGGTATTTGTAGGGTCATAAACAGACGCTGCACCAAAGTCGCCTAGCAAAGCATTGCCCTGACTATCTATTAGTATATTGTGTGCATAGAAATCGCCATGCATAATACCCCTACTGTGCAAGTGCCTTGCTACAGATGCCATTGTGCCTGCTATGCGTACCACCTGCCGTGCAGAAAGTTGCATATCATTATCAAAAACATCTCTGGTACAGGTATCGAACGTGGGAGGCAAACCCAAGTTGTAATACGTTTTATCTATTAACTCCATCACTACCCCTTTTCGCCCATTTGGGTGTCCTGCTATTTGGCCCAATATCCTTACCAGTCCTTTGTGTGTACCTGCTGCTATAAATGCCTGCAATTCATCTTTTGGCAATCCATCGCTTGTTACTGCACCTTTAAAGACCTTCACCGCTACCTCTTTCTGCTCATTGGCTAGCACACCTTTATAAATAATACCCGACGCCCCTTCGCCAAGTACTTCAGTTGTATTAATGGTACTCCAATCTACAACCTGCGCCTCATCGCTGCTGCTAGTCACACTAAACTCATTGCCAGAAAATGCCAGCCACGAAAGCCGAGGCATGTGCAGCAGCCAATCGGGCAGTGCTGTAAGGCGATTGGCAGCAATTCTGAGCAAAGATAAATTGCGACAATTTCGTAGCGAGTCTGGCAAACTCCGCAACTTATTGCCAGCCAGCATTAGTTTTTGTAGTCTGGCACACTCGCCAATTTCGTCGGGCAACACTTCTATATTATTATTGGTAAGTATGAGCCAGCGAATGTTGGTGTTTAGTGACTTTGCAGGCACAGTAGTTATTGTATTTGCCTTAAACCCTACTATATCCAACTGCTTGCAGTCAGCTAGCACCTCCGGCAATACTGTAAATAAATTATCGGAGCAAAAGAATATCCTCAGTTTCCACAACCTACCAAAATCTTGTGGTAGCTCGCGCAGCATATTGCCCGAGAGGTCGAGCACCTCCAACATATCGGCTAGGTCGAAAATCTCGATTGGAAACACATTCAAACCTTCACTCAGCTTTAGCGATGTAGCCCCTTGTAGTGCCCCAGACCGCAACTGCAATAATGTATGCATAATAACACCTTGATTGGCAAAGGGCGAATATATAAGATGTTGGCGAAACCCGCCCAAGAACTGTAAGAATACGCGAGACGTGCCCTGTTTCAAAAGGTTTGTGTTAATATTAGCAGTATCCATGCTCGACGTTACGATACCTTTGTAGATATAAGATTCGATAAAATGGCAACAACGTTTCTGAGGGCAAAATGGCTGAATATAATAATGGCAAACTATGTAGTGGACCCAGCCATTTTGATGCCCTACCTGCCAAAGGGTGTAGAATTAGATACTCATGAAGGTAAAACCTACGTGAGTTTGGTGGGCTTTTTATTCAAGAAGACGTCTTTATTTAACCTACCAATTCCCTTGTTGGGGACATTTGAAGAAATCAATTTGCGGTTTTATGTTATCAGAAAAATAGGAAATGAACGGAGACGAGGTGTAGTTTTTATCAATGAAACAGTACCGAATAAATTAGTAGCACTAGTAGCCAACAAACTATACAAAGAACACTACATAGCAGTACCTACCAAACATAATTGGGACAATAATGATAAAGAACTTGACATTACCTACCAACTGAAACACAACAACAAATGGAGTACCATCAATGTGACTGCGTCAAGCGAGAAGGTGATGATGCAAAAAGGTAGTATAGAAGAATATATCTACGAGCATTATTACGGATATACCAAGGTGAATGAAAGGAAAAGTATAGAGTACAAAGTAAACCACCCTAGTTGGACAATACATCCTATATTGAATTCTAAAATAGACTTTGATTTTGCCGCGTTTTATGGTGACGACTTTAAGTTGCTGAATCAGGCAGAACCACAATCGATAATGATGGCATCAGGCTCTGAAATAAGTGTGGACTGGAGGAGAAACGAAATTTAAGAAGGCGCTCAAAAATTATCGAAAATCTACTGTTAAGAAGTAACAGAAACAAGAGGTGTTTGTGAAAAAAGGGCGGCTGATAAAACAAAAACACCCAAGAATTGAACTACCAGCCACCACTAAAAACATCAATTCTTATTATCATTTTCGCCAGATTGACGAATAGCTAGGACGAAACCTGTCCCAAACAATAATGTAATAAGTGCTGCGAAGTATGGTATGATATCGGTCATTATTTAGAGTTGTTTATTAATTTGAGATAAATACCAAAGGCTAATATCGACGGCACCCATAAACCAATAAAACTTCCATCTTGCTTTTCTCCTTTGAAATAAAGCACCTCAGAAAAGATTAAGGATAAAATTGCGGCAACAAATAGAAGTTTGTCGGCAGTTGTAAATTTTTTGAACATAAAATTATTTTTACGAAGTTAATTTAATAATTTGATAAAATTTTTTTATTTTTTAACGATATTTATTTGTTAGAAAATAAATCAATAATGAATTGCAACGAATTGTATGCTTGAAAAACTGGCTACTACCTATGTAGAAAACAACCGAAAATTATAGTTACCGAAATAGTTACAACTGAAAATAGGATTATCTAATAAATAAATAAAAATTATATCAAATTAATGAACAAGGATTGGCATCAACTTTTTTTCGAACTTCATATAGGGGTCAAAGACTATTAGCATATCTGCAACAATATATTTGCATGCATTAGCACAAACAACATAGCCTACTATTGGGCTTGCTGGCATGTAACACGTCTATGAAACTAACAGCATAAATTGATGCATAACAGCTACCCAAATACTACATGATCCTATTCTTTTGATATGTGGCGAATGACTTGATCTAGTTCAATTAACTTATCTTTCATTGCTGATACTAGCTCTCTACATTCTACGTCTGACAAAGTCCTGTTGGAGGTCTCCTCTATCAATAGGTTTACTATACCCATTGCTGTAGATAATGGACCTCTATACAGATGTGATTGTTGCCACAACATTTCAGCAATTCTATTTTCTTTCTCTTCAAGTTTATTTTTAATTTGAAGATACTCAGAGATATCTGTTCTCATACAACTAACACCTAAAATAGAATCATCATCATCATATACAGGTTTAAATATCATCAATACATCAGTTTCGGTTCCATCCTCATTGAAACCCTTGTCCATCGTTTTAATAACCTCTCCAGTTAGCGCCTGCTGATACATTTTGAGAACACCATCAGAAAAATCTTTGGGGAAAAAAGCCAATACAATATCCTTGTCTCCAATGTTGGGCACAACATTTGCAATTTGTTGCATGTGATTTACATATACCCTATTGAATGATAATAGTGTGTAGTTTTTATCTATAAACCACAAACAGGATTCAGACATTTCCAGCAGCTCCAGATGATTATGTATAGTACCTTTTTGCAGGTAAAATTCAGATTTCTTACTCATAGGCACCTATCTTTTAACATTCTTCCTCTGCAGTTATTAATAGAGTAAAAATATATAAGGGTGTAAAACTACTAAACATTGCCTTCTAATTAACTACTTACGTTAGGGGGTAAACGTTATGATTTAAAACAATCTAAGCGTTATGTATCTGTCGCAGACAGTTCTCCGAATGCTACTAGGTTTTTTGTAAAACTGAAATGATCGAATTTGATTAGAGAAGTTCACATTTTCCTAATAAGTGAAAACAAAAATCCTCGCTGAGCAAGGGTTTTGTGAAGTAATGTTCCAATCAGACTATTCTCGAACATTTTCGTAACGAATTTAAACACATTGTTGACAATATTTATAGTGCATCAAATTACTACTGCATAAAATACAATATATCATAGCTAGTTTGGCAGTAACAATATTCTACTTCGTCTATTTAACTATTGTTCACTGTCTTACAAAACAACTCTTAACTGTTTGCGACAATTTTATTCCAAATAAAAAATCGCCCTCAATTGAGAACGATTTAATTAATAATGTTGAGTAATACCGATATTAGGCTGATTGAATTTGTGAAACAACTGTGGGGAAATCAAAATAGTCCCAGTCCTCTGCAACCTTTCCATTTACAAATCTTCTCATAATTATTCCTTCAAATTTCAATTTTGCTCCACTAGCAGGAAAACCCAAAAACTCCCCATTATGTGTCCCTTTAAAATTGAACCGCAGCACCAAGAGGTCGCCTTCCCCTACAATGTCAATAATTTCAGACTGCAAATCTGGTATTGCCAAATGAAACCCTTTAATTGCTTCCATAAAACCCTTTGGCGTCTGAGCTGTCATTCCACCCAATCCATGATAAACATAATTGTCTGCAAAATGTTCTTCAATAGGAGAATAGTTTTTTTCGTTGACTACTTTTTGCGAGATGTATTTGGCTATCTCTTTGTGTCTTTCAATCATAATAGATAAATTATCAAATTGATATTATTAGCTTTTTTATTGCCAGAAACTCAGGAATTAAAAAGAATATTAGCCAACTAATGATTACCACACCTGCTGGCACCGGCATTGCATTTGTTGTTGTTAAAACTACCATGTCTTGAAGTTCAGTAGCAAAACGTGCGACAAATAACATAAAATAAAATTTTGAATCTTTAAATGTTAGCGCAAGCAATGCCATTACCCCAAAAGACAAATTTCTGGCACCAAACATTCCAGTTATTGTCGTTATTTCGGAAAAGTCTATTTTAACATTCATAAACATCATGCCAGGCATGAAATAACCAATAGCAGCAGCACCAAAGCCCAACAAAACAAAGAACATTGTATAATATTTGATCCACTTAGGGATCTGATTTGTGTTTTCCATTTTATAAAAATTCAAAGATTAATGACTTGACATTTGTCCGAATAAAAAGCCTAAATACATGTCGAACATAATAGCACTTTCGCGGTAGGGGTATTTAGCCTGTAGATACGTTTTAAATTCTTCGGCAGATGGTTTTTTTGCGAATAGTTCTTTGGCTACCTTTAAGTAATAAATACAGTTCATTACTTCGTCTTTTCCACAGGGCAAGCCGTGTCCAGCTAAAATATAATTGTATCCGTCTGCCTTCAACACATTCTCCAACTCTGAAATCCATTTATCAAACCAACCCATGCCTAACCATAAATGCACGCCGCTGTAAACTAAATCTTGTGCTATGATTACGCCTATTTGAGGCAATTTTATGAGCAATTGAGCTTCGCTTTCAGCTCCTTCTACCATTTCATATTGATAAGTCAAACCATCAATAACTTCTTCTGTATTTGGTGTGAGCGTATACTTTGGAACAACAACTTCGTTTGGAATTAAATCACCAAACATTGGTTTTTGATTTTTAATCATTTGTGGACCCCATTCTGCAATTACCTTATCGATGCCTTGTAAGGTATAAGCAGAATATTCAGTGAATGCTGAAGACAAACCGAAATAATGGTCTGGGTGTCCGTGTGAAATAAAAATCCTGTCAATCGGTTTTTTTATCGACAATGCATATCCTTTGAATGCTTGTGCCAATGGTGTTAGGAAGTGGGTATCAATCAAAACCAATTTGTTTTCTGTTTCGATAATGTGCGTTGCGTTTGCCGCAGCTTCGTAGGGTGCTAAAAAAGTATGGACTTTTACACCATTAAAATCTTTTACGATTATTGAAGTTGAATTTTGTGCTATCATTTTATTTTTATTTTATGTTATAAATATTAAAACCTCCATCCTATGCTCCAAGGCCCTAAAAAATTAAATAGATTTTGAGGCTCGTAAGGTTGTGCTACCGTTTGAAATTCAACTTTGTTGAGACTTCCCAAAGTGTATCGAGGATGAATGATGGTTAAGTCAACTAGCAAATTGACTCTCTTAAACGGCTTCCATAAGTAACCAAACCACAATCCGGGCGTAACTACAGAAAGGTCATTTACCGATTCGCTTGAAATTTTTGATTCTACAGTGTGAGAACCATATTCAAAATCTGCCCCGAGATAAAAGCCTCTGTTTAGTTTATTTTTGCTTAGAAAATATTGGTATTCTATACCTAATCTATAATTGATTTTATCTTGATAGGTATCATATTGCTTATTGTCGAACTCCGAAATATGGCCGCCAAATCCTCCAACTAAACCAACAATATGTCTATCAAATCCATAATCAATCCTAGCTACCGCAGATTTGTTCACTATTGGTTCCAAAAAATCTACTTTGGCTTGCCAAAATGTTTTTTTTACTACATTTTGTGCTTCTAAATTCATTGATAGCAGCACAAGTGAAAAAAATAAGAAAACACTTCTCATATTTATGTTTTTATTTAATTGAATATGCATATTGAAGAGCAACAGGGTCAAACGTTCCAAAGAATGCACTCTCTGCCCATGATTGGGTAGCTTGACCTATTTTCTGAAATTTCTCTTGATTTTCATAAACTGTCATTCCAACAGTAAGTCTTTCGGCATTACTCCCACCAACTACTTTGAATTCCCAACTTTGAATTACACCATCTTCTTTGCTTAGTTTATCAACGAAGGCTTTTCTCATTTTTTGAAACTCACTTTCCTTTCCTTCTTTTACTCTGCGAACAGCTATTTCCAATATTTGTCCCTGCTTCTTTGCTAGAGTGGCAAGGTTAAATTCACCGCCTTCAATGGGCTGCACAAACACATAAGCCTTCAAATCCATTGTCTTTTTAAACTTCATGAATTTGGATACAACCCCCATATTGCTTTGCACTTTCTTTGGCGTTTTGTATGAATCGTATTGAGTCATACCTATAAATGTTGCCAATTTGTCGGGAGTAGGTAAAGAATAGAAAGAACTGAACTCACGGTCGTTGCATACACCTTTCTTAACTGTTAGTTTTTTAATAAAGGCGGTTCTAGCAGCTTCAAAGTCGGCTTTCTTGCCGTCTTTCACTTGTCGAACAGCAATTTCGTAAACGGGTTTCTTAGTATTGTTTACAAGAGATTTTTTTACCGGAGAGCAACTAACTATTGCAGTTAACCCTACAATGCCTAAGGCAATAATTGATTTTGTCATCATCGTTTTTTAAAATTTAAATTGATGATGCAAAAATGCAATGACTATAAGTGTTCCTTAATATCTTATTGAAAAAAGGATTGTCATTTTGATAACTCTCTAAATTGTTGAGGCGTATGAGAAGTTATTTGTTTAAAGAAGCGAGTAAAGTTTGGTGGGTCAGAAAAATTAAATTCATAAGCAATTTCAGCATTGGTCTTAGAAGTGTATAAAAGTTCTTTTTTTATTTCCAACGCTAGTCGCTCCTTGATAATCTGTATGCTTGTTTTGGCATAAAAGTCCAAACAGAGCTTGTTTAGGTAAGTACGACTAATTCCTAAAAAACTGGAATAGTACTGTACATCATTGTGCTTTTTTATTTCTTTTTCTAAGGCGTAACGGAATTTTAAGAGATAATCATTTGTAAGCAATTTGGAATTTAATTTTAAATGTAAATTGGTATAGAGTCGGTTCAACTTTATCAATAACTGATACAGATAAGCTCGAATTAAATGTTCGCTATCTTGCTGAAAGTTTCTAATTTCTTTATGTATTTCTTCAAACAAGTCATAGATGCGGGCTTGTTCTTGATTGTCTATTTGTAAATAAAGTGGATTATCTGTATTATGAAAAAATGAAAACTTGAAAATAAAATTTTGCTCATTAAAAAACTTGTCCAAAAATTCTCCCTCGAAAAAGATAAAGTAACCGTCTTCAAAATTAGCCTTACTGATGTCAACCAATTGAGAAACAGGAATGAAAATGATTATATTTTTTCCAAGCGAAATAGTTTGATTATTTATTTTGATTGTACCCGATGATTTTTTTAGAAATGCAATTGTATAAAAATCTGGAAGCACTTCCATCTTGTCAACGGCAAACTCCGATGTGTGTGCTGTGTCAATAAGAATTTCCTTGCCGTATTTATTTCTTTCAAAAATTAGTTTCTGCATATTATCGTTGGTTTTAACTTCGCCACGAACTTGCTTATCCCATACAAACAATCGCCAACTTCCCTTTTGGGGACTTTATATGCAAATGCCCAAAACATCTATAATGTACAGAACGAACACCTAACAGCACCAAGGCAATGAATGAAGCTGTGCGTTAAAAAGCACACCAGAAGCGGTTTTCATTCGGCTAAATAAAACGACAGGTCTCCCAAAACGGGGACCTGCCTCACTGTGTAGTCTCAACAGGAATCGAACCTGTATCAAAAGTTTAGGAAACTTCTATTCTATCCATTGAACTATGAGACCGAATATATAATGAGGTGCAAAAGTAAGATTATAGCACTTGATTACAAACAGGTATTATTGATTTTTGTGGCTTTGA
>CAMDNC010000130.1 GCA_945902755.1 Flavipsychrobacter stenotrophus | reverse complement strand
TCAGTGCCCGGTGCCGAGTTGTTACCTTTCGACATGATGCTGGTAGCTGAATCTATGTAGCTGAGAATACCTCTGTACACCACTCTTTGTGAATCATACTTAGGATTTACCAAATGACCGTCGGCGTTTTGTCCGCGTAGTGCCTCGGTAAATGGTACATCTCCCCAGCCATCAGTCAATGTCTGGAAAGTATAAGCCTGCATTAACAGTGCTATGCCTTTGTATTGGTCTTTATACTGTGCGTCTGCTAACTTATACAGTTCATAAAAGTTGCTAGCACCTGCATACAGATTTTTCCATGCCACATCGTATGCTGCAGCTTTAGGGTCGCATTGGTCGAAAGGAATATACTCTTTACCATCTGGAGATTGAGTCCAGAACTGTGACCATATGGCACCATTTATCTGAAGGTCTGTACCTACCGCAGAACCAATGTATAGCTGAGCAGCCGGCAACAGGGTATTCACAGTACCGTTTTGAGCTACGTTAGGATTGTTATTTACGTCAAGGTATTTTTTACAAGACGACATGCCCAATGCCAAACTGGCAACTGCAGTAACAATGATCTTTTTATTAATTGACATAAGAAATTATTTAAGATTAAGGTTTAGAAATTAACTTTTACATACACACCATAATTCCTCATTACAGGACGTGCTGTATAGTTAAATCCTTGTCCGTTGCCCATTGCACCGGCAGAGAACGCCTCAGGATCATCATATTTATTGCTATTTGCAGTCCACAACAACAGATTGTTGCCAAACACACCTGCTTCTAGCGCACCGAAAGGACTGCGCTCATAGTACTTCTGCGGTATTTTGTAAGAAAGTGACAACTCTTGCAGTCTTACATAGCTAGCGTCTACTATACCTTGTGCTGGCAAAGCTTGCGCCTGCTGAGTGTAGTACTCATAAGGAGAGAACCTGGTAGTGTTAGGCAAGTAAATGTTGGTGTTAGGCACCTGATAAACAGAGTTTTGCCATACATAAGGGTTGCGACCATTTACGGTAGTTGGTTCAGACGTACCATTCTCATCCATGTTCATCTTGTTCTGGCTGTAGAATTTACCACCTTGTTTGGTTACAAACAATGCATGTAAACGCAGTCCTTTGTAGCTCAGGTCTGTACCCCAAGATGCCATAAACTTAGGCTGGAATGATCCTTTATATACTGGATCTTTGGTTGGTACAGGCAAACCTGTTGTAGGGTCTACTACTGCGTGCCAAGTACCTTTAGGATCTTTCCAGTATTCTATGTCAGACGCATAAAACGAACCCAATGGACGACCTTCGGCAGCTACTACTGCCATACCGTTGAATCCACCCAATATCACATTTTCAACACCAGCATTGATTCTCTCTACTGTGTTTTTGTTGTGGGTATAAGTACCGAAGAGCTCCCACTTCAATCCGTAACGAGTAGATATCGGTGTTCCTCTCATGGTCAATTCTACACCATTGTTTGATACATCACCCACATTTGTAAAGTTGGTAGTAAAACCAGACGATGCAGGTAATGTTACTGCAGCAATAACGTTGGTAGTATAAGACCTGTAATAAGTGAAAGAAGCATTGATTTTATCGCGAAGGAAAGAAAGGTCAGTACCTACCTCAAACTCGCGTGTGCGCTCTGGGCCTAGATTGTTGTTGCCAAAAGAAGTACCCAACTGATACATGTTTACACCTAGTGGCGTACCCACTGCACCATAAGCTGATCTTATAGGAGTGTTTACGTAGCCAGCATTATTGTTAGCGTATGGTATACCATCATTACCTGTACCACCTGCCGACATACGCACTTTACCATAGTTGAGGAAGTGCTCTTTGAACGCCTTACCATTCATTTTTTCTGTAAACACCCAAGCAGCATTAGCAGCAGGGAAGAAGAAAGAATTGCGACCAGTAATCAGAGTTGATGTCCAATCGTTGCGACCAGAAAGCTCTAAGTACAATTCGCGCTGATAGTTGAATGCTACGTTAGCAAAAGTTCCTACTGTACGACGGTTCAGCGTGTTGTTGTAGCTAGTAACAGTACCTGCTGCATTGCTAAAGTTGTAGAAATTAGGCATTATCAAACCTCCATTTGCTGGGTCTATGATGCTAGCCAATGTTTCATCGCGTTGCATCGTAAGGTTATGACCTACGAATGCATTCATACCAAAATTGCGATTCAACTGTGTATTGTAGTTTGCTATAAGGTCGTTGTACAAGCGAAGACCGTTGTAGTTTGACTGAGTATGACCACCAGCCGAACTGAAACCTGCACCCAAATAGGATTGGTCTACTGGCGTCACATTATACTGTGGTGTGTTGTATGTAGACCTATCTGAGGTTGCATCTACACTTATTCTGTTGAATATGTGCCAGTTATTCTTCTTATAACCCAGTTTCACATCTCCAAAAACCCTGTCAGTTTTGTTGCGGTTATCATAATTTTTCGCTGCCCAATATGGATTGAGATGAGAGCCATTATAATTACCAAAACGCTCGGCACCCGATGTATCGTAGTACTGCATAGAGTAGTACTTATTATTAAGGTCTTCGAGCTCCCATGTTGGAATGTCTCTTGGAGTCTGGTACAGGTTATTGATTACAGACCCTGGTCCATTACCACTTGTTTCTACTCGAGAGTAAGTGTTGAGGTAGTTAACATTTACAGATGAGTAAAGATTGCGACTCAACTCTGTGCTACCACTGAAACGTACATTGTATCGATTGTAGAATGTGTTAGGAACAGCACCCGATGTATTTACCGTATTGATAGCCAACAAATAATCAGACTTCTCGTTACCACCAGCTATAGATACATAGTTATTGATGTTTTTGCCGTGGTTGAAAAAGTTGCGGAGGTTATTTTCTTGGTTTTCGTAAGGTTTTACCAGTTGTTTACCATCTATCACCTGTCCCCATGGGCGTAGCTGACCGTCCATCAAGTAACCCCAGCTGCGGTTTTCACTCAGTTGGTTGCCTTGTGCATCGTAGATATTACCTTGTCCATATAGGCTTTGTGTTTGTGGTATCTTGGTAATGTCCGACTGCGAATAAGTGCTTTTGAAGGTAATATTCATTTTACCATTCTTTCCAGCACCCTTGTGCAAGCCCTTCTTTGTAGTGTACATGATAGCACCATTAGCACCCATAGCACCATAAAGTGCAGTAGCTGCTGTTGCTGGCAATACGGTAACAGACTCAATATCTTCAGTGTTGATATCATTGGCACTATTGCCAAAGTCTATCTGGTTCAGCTCATTGAACCCCGCATTGACACCGTTTAGTTTGCTAATCGTACGGTCATAGTTGTTAGTGATAACACCATCTACTACTATGAGTGCATTGTTATTCTTAAGAAACGACTTTTCGCCTCTAAGCACTACACGAGTTGCACCGCCAAAGGTATTGGTAGAGCTAGTAATGTTAGCACCGGCTACTTTACCTTGCAGTCCAGATATGATACTGGTGCTGTTGCCTGCATTAAGGTCGTCTTCAGCAAGCGAAGTGCTCGTATAGCCACTACCACGCTTATCGCGCTTCATACCCAACGCAGTGGTAATGTTTCCATCCAGTTGTTTAGACATTGGGTACATTGATACCGACAGCGACTGTCCATCATCTTCTATATACTGAGTAGCATAGCCTATTGCATTTACTATTATGGTAGTAGACCCATCTGGCACCTCAAACATGAAGTCACCATTGACGTCTGTAACCACTGTTTCACGAGAGCCTTTAGCAGCTACCGTTACACCTGGCAATCCTTTGCCATGCTCATCAAGCACTTTTCCGGAAACAGTATGTGTCTGGGTTTCCTGGGCAAATGCCTGTAAGCCTATCGTTAACAGTAATACAAACAATAAACTAACTCTTTTCATACTCTTATATTTATCTGAAATAAACTTTTAGTCGCAAAAAAACACCAAGTGCCGCACCGCATCAGCAGCACTGCAATAGTATTTGGGGGTGAATTTATTACAACTAACCGAATAAACAAAGTAATCGTTTGTTTTTTCTTAACACTCGGCCTTCCCAACCCTATGACTGAACACTATTAACGCTATTGTATGTCCTGCTTATACCATTTCTAACTATAACGGCCTGTTTCATAGCGCATGTATTATAGGGTCACACAATTGGGCTGCATAGCACAGTCTTCATTGCAAGGAAGGCCAAGATTGAAATTAGCGAATCATTCAACAGTCGAAATTTACAAAGACAAGCAAAAAAACACCTCCTAATAATGATGAATAACTCAGAGCTTTGAAAATATTTTTCCCTTAATTACATTGATTATCAATGAGTTATGACTACAGCATAAAAATTCTTAATAAATTTCTTGGCACTTTCGCTACACCATATTACCTTCGCACTCCAATTTATTAAAATAACTTTCCCCTCACAGGGCGGGTGTTTAAAAAAACATTAAATAGTAATGAGACACTTAAGTTTTAAGACAAAATCAGCCAACGAAACGATCGTAAAACGCGATTGGCATGTTGTAGACGCTACGAACCAGACTATGGGTCGTATGTGTTCTAAAATTGCATCTGTACTGCGCGGCAAAAACAAAGCGTACTACACTCCTCACTTTGACTGTGGTGATTACGTAATTGTTGTTAATTCTGCGAAAGTGGTGTTTACCGGCAACAAACTGGAAGATAAAGAATACCAGACTTACTCTATGTACCCAGGTGGACAGAAAATAGAAACTGCAAAAGAACTCCTTAACCGCAGACCGAATTTGGCTATTGAGCGTGGTGTAAAAGGCATGTTGCCTAAAAACCGCATGGGACGCGCTATGTACAAAAAACTATTTGTATACGAAGGTGCAGAGCATCCACATCAGGCACAGAACCCAAAGCCAATGAGCTTCTAATTTGCTCGCTGACTTACAAGTAAAAAGCAAACAACAATTATTTAAAAATCTTCAAACCATTACTATATTAAAATGGAAAAACAGAAAAACGCCGTTGGTCGCCGTAAGGAAGCCGTAGCCCGCGTATACATCAACAAGGGTACTGGCAATATCACGGTAAATGATAAAGAATACAAAGCGTATTTCCCTATCATGTACCTTCAAAATCAGGTGGAACTGCCACTGAAAGTAACTGAAACATCTACGACATTTGATTTGGTTATCAATGTACAAGGTGGTGGTCAGAAAGGTCAGGCTGAAGCAATAAAAATGGGTATAGCCCGTGCTCTGGTAGAGGTTAACCCTGAGTACAAACCATTGCTGAAAAAAGATGGTCTGATGACCCGCGATAGCCGCTCTGTAGAACGTAAGAAATTCGGTAAACGTAAAGCACGCCGTAGCTTCCAGTTCTCTAAACGTTAATCGCCCTACTCCCCTGTGGGCTTTTACTTGGGGAACCACACAATTATTATTGTTAATAACAAAGAAATCATTCAAATGGAAGATAATAAAACATTGCATCAGCAGCTACTGGAAGCTGGCGTACACTTCGGCCACCTGAAGAAAAAATGGAATCCAAAGATGTTGCCATACATCTTTGCTGAAAAAAACGGTATACATATCATAGACCTTAACAAAACTATTGAAGGTCTTGATGAAGCTGCTGCTGCACTTAAGTCTATCGCAAAAAGCGGCAAAAAAATAATGTTTGTTGCCACTAAAAAACAAGCAAAGGAAATAGTAGCAGAAGCTGCTACCCGCGCTAATATGCCCTACGTTACTGAACGTTGGTTGGGTGGTATGCTCACTAACTTTACTACTATCCGCAAGAGTGTAAAGAAAATGTTGAGCATCGAAAAAATGCTGAATGATGGTACTATGGATAGCGTTACTAAAAAAGAGCGCCTGACACTTACCCGCAGCAAAGAAAAAATGGAAAAAGTATTAGGTGGTATATCACAGATGGGCCGCGTACCAGCTGCAATATTTATGGTTGACATCAGCCATGAGCATATTGCACTGGCAGAAGCTAAGCGTTTGGGCATCACTACCTTTGCTATGGTAGATACCAACAGCGACCCTACAAAAGTGGATTACGCTATACCAGCCAACGATGACGCAACTAAATCTATCGCTATCATCACTCAGTACCTCACTTCTGTAATACTGGAAGGTCTTCAAGAGCGTGCTCAGGTCAAAGAAACCGAAGAAGATGGTAACGATGATGAAATGGACAACCGTGGTCGCGGCTTAGACATCAACGAAGAAGATGGCGAAGGTGGTCGTCGTGGTGGCCGTGGTCGTGGACGTAGCGCAGGTGCCGGAGCTGGCGCTGGTGCAGGTGCACCGGGTCGTGGTGCTGGCGGTGGTGCTGGTCGCCCAGGCGGTGCTGGTCGTGGACCAGGCGGCCCAGGTCGTGGACCAGGTGGTGGATCTGGTCGCCCAGGTGGCGGCGGAGGAAGCCGTCCAGGAGGTGCAGGTGGCAGTCGCCCAGGTGGTGGCGGTGGTGCTCCTCGCCCAGGTGGTGGCAGATAAGCCCCTCTCAAAACATACATCACAGCATGTTTAATTTAAAATTAACAATGCTCATTTTATTATTAAAGCCCCACATTTGGGGCTTTAATAATAAAATACGATTTTTGCAGCCTGATTTATAAAAACAACAAAAAATAAATTAATACAATGAGCACAGTAACAATATCGGCGGCAGACGTAAACAAACTGCGCCAGCAGACAGGAGCCGGCATGATGGACTGCCGCAAAGCATTGGTAGAAAGCAATGGCGACTACGAAAGCGCTATTGACTACCTGCGCAAAAAAGGCCAGAAAGTAGCTGCTAACCGTAGCGACCGCGATGCTAAAGAAGGTGTAGTAATAGCTAAAGCTAATGCCGATAACACTTATGGTATCGTTATCAACCTTAGCTCTGAAACAGACTTCGTAGCTAAGAACGCTGAATTTATTGATTTCGCTCAGAATGTAGCAGACATCGCTCTTAATACTAATGTTACTTCTATCGACGAACTGAAAGCTGCAGCTATGGAAGGTGCTACAGTAGGCGAAAAACTGATGGAAATGGTAGCTAAAATAGGCGAGAAAATCGATGTAACTCGTTTTGTACAGGTATCAGCTGCTGCAGTTATTCCTTACATACACTCTGGCTACCGCATAGGTGTGCTAGTAGGTATGAACCAGCCTACTACCGATGATATAGCCACAGCAGGCAAAGACGTAGCTATGCAGATAGCTGCTATGAACCCACTAGCTGTAGATGCTGAAAACGTATCTGAAGAAATGATAGCGCGCGAAAAAGCAATAGCTATAGACCAAATAGTAGCAGAAGGAAAATCTGCTGATATGGCCGAAAAAATTGCTGCTGGTAAACTGAATAAATTCTTTAAAGAAAACACTTTGTTGCCACAGGCTTTTGTAAAAGATAATAGCAAAACTGTAGGCGAATACCTGAAAAGTGTAAGTGCAGGTCTTACTGTTACTACCTTTACACGTATAGCTGTAGGCGCATAATATTCTTGCAATTCATAATTAATGGCCGGCATTGGTAAAACAGTAGCCGGCCATTATCTTTTAATTACTACACTGTTATCACTACCGCTCTGAAATACCTAAAACAACCCTCAAAACATCACTGAAAGTACAAATAGTAGACCGATGTGCGTATTTTGCGTTTTTACTTGACACTACTGTTTTTTTATCATTATATTTATACCCCTATTTCATACCAAGACCTTTTACGATAATAACAACTACAGAAAATGAGTAACGTCAGGATACATATACAATGGCAGCAAAAGGCAGCCAGCCTGCTCATGATAGCACTGATGCTGTCTGGTGCCGCGCAGGCACAACTGTCGCTGAAACGCCAGAAATATGAAAGCATAGCTGCTCGCTACGCAAACGAACACTCGGTATATACCAACCTGCATCACAAACTGCTGATAAAAGAAGAGCAAGGACAACTCTCTGCCTCATCTACAGTTGAAAATGAGCAATTGTTTATTAGCGACAAATCGCTGAGCATGTACAACTCTGCATTGATTTACGGTGCTGGATTTTCATACTTCACAGACATAGAAGCCACTAAATTTATACCAGAAGGCAATGACTACAAAGTGTTAAAAAACAGAGACAAGAATAATAGCCTCAGTTATGAATATAATGGTCTTACAAAAAAATCAATCACACGTACTACTTACAGTATTGAGCATGAAGAATTGAGGTTCCTTCCATGGTATTATACCAGCTTTGAGTTACCTGTGGTACATTCAGAATTAGAAATAGTAGCTCCTAAGTTCGTGAAAATGGGCTTTGTGGTGAAAGGTGATGACACTTCGCTTATCAAAAGATCTGTTGAAGAAAAAGATGGTAATATCGTTTATAGATTCACAGCAGATAACGTACCTGCGGAAAAAGACTATGACGGTGTGCCTAATGAACGCTATTATAAACTGCATGTAATCCCATACATCATTTCTTACCGTCGGACCGGTGCCAAAAAAGACTCTTTGATGGCAGGTAACACCGATGTGCACAGCATGTATCAGTACAGACTGGTAAAAGGGCTGAACTTAAAAACTGACTCCTTACTGAACGCAAAAACAGCAGAGCTTACTCGCAACACCTATTCTGACCGCGAAAAAGTAAAACGTATTTACGATTGGGTACAAAATACCTTCCGCTATGAATCTTTATATACGACAAACTTGGAGGGAATAGTACCCAACCCAGCAGATACTGTGTGCAAAAGAATGTATGGCGATTGTAAAGACATGTCTAGCATACTAATGGCAATGTGTACCAAAGCAGGTGTTAATGCCTACTTCGTAGATATTGGTACTGACAACAAACCTTACACACACGAAGAAATGCAATCGGGCTACCTCTATGATCATATGATATGTGCAGTGAAGCTAGATGGCGAATGGGTGTTTCTGGACGGAACAACCAATGTACTTCCCCTAGGTGCTAACAGAGTAGACCTGCAAGGCAAGGAAGCACTGATAATGATAGACGACAAAAACCACAAAGTGGTAAAAGTGCCTGAAGCACCAGCATCCCAAAATGTCATTACAAACAACACAGTGATGAACATTTCTTACAATGATGTAACGGGAACCACCTATCAACACTATACTGGTTACACAGCATGGAGTGCAGCAGAAGTTTTGGCTTACAAAAACCGCAAAGAGGAAAAAGACGAATTTGTGCGCAAAATGGCCATGAGAGGCAACCCTAACTTTGTAGTAACTAGTTATGATATAAATGCTAGTAAAAGTGGCAATAAAGACCTCTCAATAAGCACAAATTACAAAATGAATAATTATGTGCAGCGTGTGAAAAAAGATGTTTTTGTAAACATGAACGTAAACACAACATTTGCCGATAACCAAGTTAATGACTTGAACAGGAAAATACCTGTGTACCACGAGTACAAACGCATTATAAAGCAAACAGTTACCTTGAATGTTCCCAAAGGACACAGAGTAACCTACCTACCCAAACCAGCTAAAGGTGGCGTAGACGGGCTGTGGAGCTACAACATATCGTACAAGGCAGATACCAAAAACAATACAGTAACACTTACCAAGGAACTAGAACTGAAGACGACTAACATAAAACCAGAACAGTTTGCTGCAAACAACAAACTGGTAGACGAACTTAACCAACAATACAAAGAAACTGTAGTGCTAACTGCCAAATAATAAGGCCTTATGAAAAAACTGACCTCTTTTATTATCCTGTTTTCTGTAGTGGCACTTACGGTATCGGCACAGAAAAAACT
>CAMDNC010000129.1 GCA_945902755.1 Flavipsychrobacter stenotrophus | reverse complement strand
AAACAATCTCTTACCCTACTCGACGGCACACTGCTGGTGATAGGGTCTATGATAGGCAGCGGCATATTTATAGTCAGTGCTGGTATAGCCCAGGCAGTGGGTAGTGCCGGATGGCTCATAGTAGTGTGGTTATTGTCGGGCTTCATTACGCTTACTGCAGCACTCAGTTATGGCGAGCTTAGTGGTATGTTTCCGCATGCTGGGGGGCAATATGTGTATCTCCGCGAGGCTTTTGGCAAGCTGTACGGCTTCTTGTATGGTTGGTCGTTTTTTGCAGTGATACAAACAGGTACTATTGCCGCCGTAGGCGTAGCCTTTGGCAAGTTTGCAGGTTATCTGCTTCCAGAGCTAGGTGATGAAAATATACTATTGGGCACATTTACAGGATTTCATATTACTGCCGCTCAAATTACAGGTATTGCCACCGTAATACTACTCACCTACATCAATACCCGAGGTGTAAAAAGCGGTAAGTGGATACAGTTCTTCTTTACGTTTACCAAGATAGCCGCAATGGCGGGTCTCATCATATTCGGGTTTGTGTTTTTTGCCGGCCATAATACATGGAGCAGCAATTGGCAAGATGCATGGTCGGCTAAGGAGATAAGCAAAAACATGCTGGCTATCACGCACACCAGCGTCAACGGGCCAGCGCTAGTTATCGCTATTTGCACAGCCATGGTTGGGGCGCTATTCTCTAGCGATGCATGGAACAGTGTAACGTTTATAGCTGGTGAAATGAAAAAACCAGAGCGCAACATTGGGTTAAGTTTGTTTATAGGCACACTGGTGGTAACATTGATTTATGTGTGCATGAACCTGATGTACCTCAATGTAATGACCATACCGGAGATAGCCCATGCCCCTGCTGAAAGAGTAGCTACTGTGGCTGCGCTGAAGATTTTTGGGAGCGATGGTGCCAAGATAATTGCATTGCTGATAATGGTTTCTACATTTGGTTGCAATAATGGTCTGATACTATCTGGAGCGAGGGTATACTTTACTATGGCAAAAGATGGTTTGTTTCTGCCAGCTGCCAGCAAGCTAAATAGCAAAGGTGTACCTGCACAGGCATTATGGATGCAGTGCCTTTGGGCATCGCTACTATGCCTCAGTGGTCAGTATGGCAATCTGTTAGACTTTATCATTTTTACTGTGCTGCTATTCTACATACTTACCATAGGTGGTATATTCAAGCTGAGGCGTACAATGCCTAATCATCCTCGCCCGTACAAGGCTTTTGGCTACCCTGTGATACCGGCGTTGTACATTGCACTGGCATCGTTTATATGTATAGTACTACTGAAATACAAACCCGACTATACCTGGCCTGGACTGATAATAGTGATAATGGGGTTGCCGATATACTATGTATTGCAAAAGAAAGCAGCCCTAAACAATAAAGAACGATAAGTAGCACAAACCCTGATTTTGTACGAACCATATTACAACATGAATAAAGCGGAATTACAACAAGTATTTGATAGCATGAACGGCCTACACGTGGTGGTGGTAGGAGACGTAATGCTAGACAACTATTGGTGGGGAAATGTAGAACGTATATCGCCCGAAGCACCTGTACCAGTAGTGGCTATCACGCATCGCGAAAGCAGACTTGGTGGCGCAGCCAATGTAGCCCTAAACTGTAAAGCACTGGGAGCAAAAGTAACCTTGGCAAGCGTGATAGGTGACGATACTGACGGTAACACACTGCTGCAACTGGCCGAAGAAGCTGGCATAGACACCACCTTGGTGATGAAAAGCAACAAACGCCCCACTACCACCAAGATGCGTATACTGAGCCGCAACCAGCAAATGCTGCGGGTAGATGACGAAGTAACCCACGACCTGTTTACAACAGAGGAACATCCATTTATAGATGAGGTGCTGCGGTATCTGCAAAAAGTGAAACCTCAGGCACTGATATTTGAAGATTATAACAAGGGGGTACTAAAGGAGAATGTAATCAACCACATAACCGCTCACTGCAAGGAAATAGGGATAGTAACCATAGTAGACCCCAAACGCAAAAACTTTCTGGCCTATAAAGATGTAACCATCTTCAAGCCCAACCTGAAAGAAGTGCGTGAAGGTCTGAACCTAGATATAGCTACTACTGACAATGCAGAACTAGATGAAGCACACAATAGGCTGCATGATGCACTACACCACCATATCACATTCATAACACTATCTGAAAAAGGAGTGTTTTATAATGATGGAACAGCGTCAGCTATACTGCCATCACATGTACGCAACATAGCCGATGTATCGGGGGCAGGCGATACTGTGGTAGCCACTGCTACTATGATATACACCATCACTAAAGATGTGCGGCTAATGGCTGAAATATCTAACCTGGCAGGCGGACTAGTATGCGAAGAGGCGGGTGTGGTAGCGATCAACAAAACCAAACTACTGGCGGAAAGTCAACAATTGCTATCTAGCTAAAATTGCATTAGCACATGCCTTACCCTGAAATTGCACTAATTTTTCTGTTGATAGCCTTCATCTATGCATCGGCTGGCTTTGGTGGTGGTTCAGGATATCTGGCAGTGCTGGCAGTATACGCCCTACCCTTCCCCGAGATGCGATTGACTGCGCTGGTGTGCAATATAGTAGTTGTGACTGGCGGTACACTATTATTTATTTCCAAGAAAGAATTGCCCTTTCGCAAAGTATTGCCGCTGGTTATCACCAGTGTGCCAGCAGCTTTTGCGGGTGCTATACTACACATCAGCGAGCATACCTTTTACTTGCTGCTGGGCTGTAGTCTGCTATTAGCAGGGGTGACACTATGGCTGAAAACATTACCCAAGGCCACCGATAGAGAAAGGGTAACCAAACCAAATATCCTCAGAGATGGTCTGATAGGTGGTGCAATTGGTTTTCTATCGGGAATGGTGGGTATAGGTGGCGGCATATTTCTTGCTCCTATACTGCACTTGCTGCACTGGGATACACCAAGGCGCATAGCAGCCACAGCCAGCTTCTTTATTCTTATCAATTCTATTTCTGGCATTTCGGGCCAGCTAAGCACATTGCATACCAGCGTAGATTTTGGCCGAATTGGTATATTAGCTCTAGCAGTACTGATAGGCGGACAAATAGGTTCGCGCATCAGCTCTGCTAAATTGAGTCAGCTGGCGGTGCGCAGGCTTACAGGCATACTTGTATTCGTTGCTGGTGTAGAAGTGCTAGTAAAGCATCTAAAAGCATAAGTGCTTATTTCTTCAGCACTATTATCACATCTTTACCTACAGTAGTGCTGGCATCTACATACTGCACCACCCCTCCCGATGTTATCTTGATGCGCGCTGTATTGAGTGGCTCAGTGCCTTCGTTGATGGCTACCAGCTGTAGCTGTGTACTGCCTGCATCGGCTATGCGCACACTAAGCAGCTTATGGCGGTAGGTTATCTTATAGTGCTCCAGCAGAGGTTTGCCATCTTGTAGCAGCGTTATGATGTCACCGTCATTGCTCTTGGCATCCCAAATCTCAATCTCTACATCTGAACTGCTGCATACTATTACTTTGCGGTCACCAGGCAATATTTTAGCTACGTCTGCCTCGTTTACTGGTTTTTCGTCAATATCTGTAATTGGTCTTACAGGTGTTAGAGGCTGAGGTATACTGTCTTCTTTGGCTATTTCTAGAAGTTTGTCTAGTATATCTTGTGCACAAACCAACATTAGTTTACCCTTACCACATTCTGTTTTCCCATCTGCTCTGTATCCTTTGAAGTTGCCCTTTAATGTAGCCGCTCCCTGCATGGTACCTGCCTTTAGCGTACTGTGGAGGTAGCACATTTCCGTAGCAGACTTAGTGTACACTAGTTTGGTTTCCTTGAACGTAAGCTGCTTTTTACTGGCGTTCTTGCTACCCTTTATCAGCGTTTTCGTTTCATCAGGACCAGCTATGTCGGACACAGAGTAGCCAGTGAGTATGCCATCAGAATCGTTTACAAACAACTTGTAAGGATAACTTTTACCTCCACTTACAGTGATACTTCCCAGAAAAACTACTTGAGAAGATTGAGCAAAGGCACTGTAAAACGCATGACTGATAATGAACAATAAAATAAATATTCTATACACCTTGCTCTCTTTGTTTAATTATACTATAATTGTACAAAATAACAACAAATCCATTTATGAAAAAGAATCTGACAGCATTTATTGTCACCATCTTTGTGATGGTTGCCGGTGCCTGCATTAGCTATGCAGCCTTCCCTGTTGCCAACAATGCCGCAACACAAACAGTATCAACCGCTAACACAACCACTAATGCTGAAATAACAGCACAAATGGAAGAGTATAGCAATGCAATGAGCGTAGCACGCACAAGTGCTCCTGCTGCTCCAGCCCCAAGTGGTGGCAAAAGCCAGATAGTAGCTTTTATACTTTGCCTTGTAATAGGTGGTTTAGGTATACATCGCTTTTACCTTGGTTATACATGGCAAGGTGTGGTTCAATTGCTTACTGGTGGTGGTTGCGGAATATGGGCTCTTATAGACCTTATCCGTATTGCTACAGGAGATCTAGGACCAAAAAATGGCAGATATGCTAAAACGTTCTAAGCCAAAATACTCTAAAACTTTTTATATAGCCAAGGCATCCGCCTTGGCTATATTTCCGTTAGTACTACTCCTATTACCTGTCAACACATTCGATACAGGCAGAGACATCTGCTTGTTCACAATTCTTTCGGGTTACAATTGCTGGGGATGCGGTATGACCCGCGCTTGTATGCACATCATACACCTAGACCTTGCTGGTGCATTAGCCTATAATAAATTGGCTTTTATAGCATTGCCCATACTTAGTGGCCTTGTGTTAAAAGAGTTTATAGATACTGTAAAGAAGATACGCTCATTTTCAGCACCTGTTGCAGACGATGAGGGTACAGAAGAAATGCCCAGCGTATAAGACGTTGTTTTTCCCTCTTTCTCCAAGTGCTTTCAGAGCAACCCATTAGAAAATCACACACTTTTCCGGATAGTCGGTAGCATGGCGCAACACCAGATTTCTGATGTAGTCATTGTCCTGCATAGGTTCTATGCTCGCCAACAAAGCATCTACACTTTTTAGCTGTTCTTGTTTATCGCTCAGGTATCCCATACCATATAGGTTGCCATTGCGCACTAGTATGCAGCTGTGCTCGTTATCATCAATACCCTTATCTATAAGCGCAAAGGTGGGTAGCTGTGCTTTTAATCTTGCTATTGCTGCAGCAGCTTTTTGGTTATATACTGCAGGGTCAGAATGGTCAGTAGTACAGTCGCAATCGGGTGCGGTAGTAACATTGCACATCCGGCTACATAGCCCAAACTCCTCTACTAGTGACCGTAGCATAAATTGACCTTCATTGATGGTATTGAAGGTATATACTGGCTGCACACTACGTCTTATTTTCTCTACTGCCATGCGCATATAACCCTGCATATCTTCGTACACAAACAGCCCATACTGTGCCAGATAGCCCCGCTGACTCCTATTGTGTACTGGCCACAACTTACGTATCTCTGCACTCTCCAGTATATGTGCCATCAGTTCTGTAGCACATTCTTTGTAGGTGATGCGGTGTGTCTCTTTGAGAAAGTCTTGTTTCTGGCGGCTGGTTTTATTGTTAGAGAAATGACTCTTTACCCGTTTGCGTATATTGAGCGCCTTGCCTATATATATGGCCTTGCCAGCAGCATTGTAAAAGTAGTACACACCAGGGCACGATGGCAGTTTATCAAGATCGGTAACGGGCAAGTGAGGTGGCAGGTATTGCTCACTGTTGCGCCCTTTCAGCATACTTGCGATCACACCCTGCGAATCATTTTCGGTAATTATCGCCAACAAATCGGCAGTAGCCAGCGCATCGCCACCAGCACGGTGATGATTGGCATGATTGATGTGGAGCTGTGCTGTAAGTTTACCCAAGCTGTATCCATTGAGCCCTGGCAGCACCTTGCGCGCTAGCCGCACAGTACATAGTTTTTTAGTATTGAGTTCATATCCCGCATCCTGAAGGTGATGCTTCACAAACGAGTAATCAAAATTGACATTGTGTGCCACAAACACCTTGTCTTGCAGCAACTCATATACCTGTGCTGCTATCTCGGCAAACGTAGGTGCATTGGCCACCATACTATTGTCTATTCCTGTGAGCCGCTGAATGAAGTAAGGGATAGGTATCTGAGGATTGACCAGACTCTCATAGAAGTGCAGTACCTGCTTACCATCATGTATCACAATACCAATCTCCGTTATGCCATTTGCAGCTGCATAACTTCCCGTTGTTTCTATATCCACTATTGCATACAGCACCCAATTCCTGTTTTTAACTTTAACTTACTAAAGATAAATACATTTTCCATTACCGTCAGCTATGGATAATATTTGTATCCAAATGGATGCTTTGATCTCATAAAATCACCAATAACGTTTCATTAATAATTTCGCCATAGGTAACACCTTAATAATTAAGTAACTTGCACTGCTAATGTTAGCAGTAGTTTGCTGTTGACAGTTATGCCCTATCTACAAACTAAAAAGCACACAAATCCTATAATGACATTTTTATCCACCATAGGGCGATAATGAAAGCCAGTACATTATATGGTTTACTGTTGTGTTTTGTAGCATTTTGCCCGCATTATGTTGCTGGGCAGCCGCTTGGGTTCAACATAAAATCTTCAGAACCCAAAAACAGTGCTAAGTACAAAAGAAATGATGCACTGATATTGCCTGGCCCTACAACACCCAAACCAGCTTATAACATACCCTCCAAGCCAACGAGTATTTCCTTACCTGCGCCATTTGCAATAAAAGAAAATGAATACTTAGCAGACAGTATTGAAAAAGCGACCTATCGTTTTCCATTACTCACTACATCAACCATACCTACTTTCCTTACGATACCTGCAAAAGACACAGCAAAGGATGCAGTGAACCATATTATACTACCCTTACAGTGGGCCACCAACACCCAACATAAAACAGACACCAGTGTAGTAGCAATAAACCAACCAAGTAAGGACACATCAAGCATACCTATCTCATCGTCGCAGAATATTACACTCACCAATGCCACTATTACCGCAGCGAACCCTAAGGATACTGCAAACTTGATAGCAATACCCTCGAAACCTGAGGTAGATATAGCCACTATACCTACTGCGAAAAGAGACACTAACATAGCTACCCAAAATTCCGCTGTACCCTCAAAACCAGCAGTGGTAATAGCGAGTATACCTGTGCAAAAAAAGGACAGTATTGCCCCTGCAATAACGCCTACAGTATCTTCAAAAAAAGAAGTAGTAATAGCTAATATCCCTTCAAAAACAAAAGACAGTACTATCACTGCAATTAAATCTAGTGCAACAGCAACAACAACATTAACTGCTACACCTGCTATAAAAATAGACAGCAACAACACTGCACTAAAAACAAATACACCAGCAAAAGCAGCAATAGCGATAGCCACTATACCTACAGCAAAAAAAGACAGCAGCATTACTGCAATAAAAAACACTATTGCAATTAAGCAGGCAGCCATAACAGAAGTAAAGCTTACAGATAGTGTAACCAACCTCAAAAAAAATGAAGGTACACGCCTACCGATTTATGCAAACACAGGGACGACTGTACCCCCAAAACCACCAGTAAAAAAAGGTGTATCCGGGCTACTTCAAGACGAGCTACAAAAACACACTGCTGCTAATGTAAAAACCATAAAGCAATACCTGAACCAAGGTGCAGACATACGCACCACCTCCACCGACGGATACACAGTATTACATGCTGCTGCAATAGCCAACGACTATGCGCTAGCAGAAAAATGCCTGAATAAAAAAGTGAAAGCCAATGCCACTTGGCTCACAGCCACCAATGCCACTACCCCACTCTACTGGGCTATGAAATATAACAGTGGCGATGTGGCACAGCTTATAATAGACAACTATGGCTCGTTGGGAGTAAGTAATGGTATTGTAACACAACGATACGATAGTGGCAACTTCTACACAGGCACTATTAAAAATGGCGACAGAAACGGCAACGGCAGCATGTACTATGCCGATGGCGAAAAGTATGATGGCAACTGGGTAAATGGTGAGATGAGTGGCTTCGGTATATTCTATTACGCCGAAGGGACTGTGTATGAAGGCAACTGGAAAAATGACAAAATGAATGGGCAAGGCATCATTCATTTATCTAACGGCGATAGGTATGAAGGTATATGGGAAAATGGTGTGCTGCAGGGTAAGGGCATCTTTGTGTGGGACAATGGCAACCGCTATGAGGGCTCGTTTGACAAAGGAAAACTGTCAGGGCAGGGCATCTTTTACTGGATAAAGGGAGACAAATATGTGGGCAGTTTCCGCAACGGAAAAATGTGGGGTAAGGGTATAAAGTACTGCACCAATGGTGACGTGTTGGAAGGTACATGGGTGAATGATAGCTTGACTGGTACAGCCACCTGCACTAGCAAAAAAGGCGATAAATATGTAGGTGAGTTCAGAAATGATATGCTGAATGGAAAAGGAACAGCCTACTTCAAAAACGGTGACAAATACGAAGGCGAGTGGAAAAACAGCATGTACCACGGCTATGGCGTGTTCAAGTGGAAGAATGGCAATATGTATAAAGGCCAATATGAGAACAACAAAATGCACGGCAAAGGTGAATTCTTCTGGAACACTTGCGAGCGGTATGTAGGCGAGTTTGCCAACGACAAAAAGGAAGGAAAGGGCACCATGTACTACACTACCGATGATAGGTATATAGGAGAATGGAGCAATGACATGGAGAATGGACAAGGTACCTTTGTATGGCAGAATGGCGATAAATATGTAGGTGAGTTTAAAGATGACCGCATCAGTGGCTGGGGAGTGTGTACCTGGAAAAATGGGGATAAATACGAAGGCAATTACCTGAACAGCAACCGCCATGGCAAGGGCACCTATACGTGGTACAATGGCGACAAGTACGTAGGCAGTTTTGAAAACAATATGCGTTGGGGAGAAGAAGGCACCTACTACTGGACTTACGGCGATATGTATACCGGACAATGGGTTCACGACCGCAAAAACGGCTGTGGCACCTTTATGTGGACAGATGGAAGTCGATATATGGGCGACTTTGACAATGACCGCAGACAGGGTTATGGTACCTACACTATCACTACCATTGGCACCATAAAAAACTGCCCCCGCAGTGTGAAATACATAGGACAATGGAAAAATGGCCAAAAACACGGCAAAGGAAAGTGCTATGATGCCCAGGGCAATTTAGTGTACGATGGCTTATTCGAAAATGACAAACCCATCGGCTTCTATCCCTACAGGCAGGCTATGTAATGAGCCATATGGGTTGGCCGACAATACAGCATATACTTCTACAGCAATCAATTACTATCTTGTGTTGTAAGTTGCTTTATTTTCCGAAGGCAAATAATATCTTCACTCTGATGAGAATCTTATTTTTAGTAGCACTTTGTTATTGTAGTGTCACTCACGCGCAGCACAAGAGCCTGATACAATATGTAAACCCTATAGTAGGCACACACAGGATGGGACATACCTACCCCGGCGCTACTGTTCCCTTCGGTGCGGTGCAACTTAGCCCCGATACTGACACGCTACCCTACGAGGTTAATGCTACCTACAACAAAGATGTGTATAAATATTGCGCCGGTTATCAGTACTCCGATAAAACCATAGTAGGGTTCAGTCATACACACTTTAGCGGCACCGGTCACTCTGATTTGGGCGACTTTCTGGTTATACCCACCACAGGCAAACTACTGCTAAACCCCGGTACTGCCACTAACCCAGAGAGCGGTTATAGATCCCCATTCAGCCATACTACAGAAATAGCCCAACCGAATTACTACAGCGTGATGCTGGATAAATACAACATCAAAGCAGAGCTCACCACTACTACTCGGGTAGGTATGCACCAGTACACTTTTCCTGCTACCGATAGTGCCCACATTAT
>CAMDNC010000128.1 GCA_945902755.1 Flavipsychrobacter stenotrophus | reverse complement strand
ACTGAGTTCAAAAGTAAAGAAAACCGTTTATTAGTATGCTTCTTTTGTACATTACCTGCAATACTTACCTTTGTTGGGTATGGGTATTGTTTTCAGGCAGTCTGCAAAGAATTCTATTGTCACAGGCATGGGGGCAATACTGGGGGCAGTAATGACGTGGCTGTCAACTCAATACATTGGCAAGAGAGAACTAGGTTTTACCGGCAATTTTACGAATTATGCAGTTACACTTTCCCAAATCCTGCTGTTGGGGCTCAATAGTACGTTGGTAGTGTACATCCATAGGTTTGCCCAAGATGATAAAAAAAGAAAACTATTGATCACTTGGTGTTTTGCATTGCCGGGCGTGATACTGGTGCTCACCAGTATAGTATATTTTTCACTTCGCTCGTGGATTCTTCATCATTTTCAGCCTGCCGATCAGCCATTCATGGATCGGTATTTTATTTGGCTGCCAATATTCACGCTGCTATTCATTTACATGGTAATATTTGATCAGTATCTAGGGTCACAAATGAAAGTAGCCATATCAGCATTTATGCGAGAGGTGGTGCTGCGTATAGCCAACATAGGCTTAATCCTATTATATGCCTTTGGTTTTGTTTCGTTTAGTGTTTTGGTAGTAGGCACAATACTCTTGTACATAATGCCAGTAAGCATTATGTTGTTTTTAGTTACTCGCACTAAAGACTTTGGCTTATCTAGAACTATCTCTGATTTTTCACCTGCAGAGTATAAAGAAATGGCACACTTCTCTTGGTATCATTTTCTGCTTACTGCATCCGTACTTCTGCTAGGCTATCTGGACGCGTTGTTGCTGCCATTTTATGACCATCAGGGTTTTAGTGCTGTGGCTGTATATCGTGTAGCAGTTTTTCTTATCTCTTTTGTGCTGCTGCCTATGAAGGCCCTTATACCTGCAAGTTTCACCGTTCTGGCAAAGGCATTTGCCGAAAATGATATAGCAAAGGCTGGCGATCTCTTTTTAAGGTCATCGATTAATATCTTGATTGCAACTTTAGGTATCTCTCTGGTGCTCTGTTGCAGTTTGCCCAATCTGGTTTTGATAATGAATGAAGGCTATGCTGACATTATGCCGGTCTTTCTGATATTATTTGTGGGCAATATTGTGAATGTAGCTACAGGCATGAATGATCAGGTGCTGTCGATAACCAACTTCTACAAGTTCAATTTTTATGTCTCGATTGTACTCCTGATTGTACTTTTTTTACTGATACGCACGCTGGTGCCGCAATACAGTATTTATGGCGCAGCATGGAGCACTAGCATTACACTGATTGTTTTTAACTCAATTAAGTGTTTTTATGTCTGGAGAAAACTGAGGATACTGCCCTTTTCAAGCAACACACTATTGGTGCTGGTAGCAGCTATACCTGCGTTGGCTGTCGGCTACTTTTTACCACACTTGTTTGATTTAACCCGTCACAAGTACATTCATGCTTTAATGGATACTACCCTACGCAGTATGCTCATAGTTGTGGTTTACTTCATAATGTTGCTATGGCTGAAACCATCGCAAGATATGGTAGAATACATAAGTACTGTCCGCAAAAACAAACGCCTATTTTAGAATGCTTACAGGCTTATAAGCGACTCGAAGGGATTGAGCAAATTTTCATATTCCATCAAGTCTACCTTTATGCTACCTACCGCTATGGGGCTATTGATGCGCAAAGGCACATGATTTCTATCATCGCTTACCCATACAGTCATCTTTTCACCTCCGCTAAATAAAGTGCCTTCTATAAGTAGCGGAGCAATTTTAATAGCTCTGAATGTGCCTTTTTTAGTTTGTATTTGTTCTTTACCCAAATACTTTATGTAGAGAGAATAAATCTTATCATCCAGAAACATCTCGAATGGTATTCGGTCGCCTGGCTGATACTTGCTATAGTCAATGTTGCGTGCAAAATATATAGCAGAAAGCACATCTTGCGTGCAAGGAGTGATGGTATACGTTTTTCCTGAAGCTATTGCCTTCTTTTCGTTTCTGTCAAATTTGACATCCTGATTGAACTTAAATCCTCCTTCGTTTACATTGCGTACAAAACGCATTGGGAGAAGGGTTTCATGGTCTACATAGCTTTCATACAAATCTTGAACTTTGTAAAACCACTCGTATGATTTTAGTGTTTTGCCATCCCCTTTTATGTGAAACGCTTTTCGCCCGTTATGCTCCGTTTCTTTCGCACTGAAAATAGCATCGCCCGCATGTATCCATACAAACCCCATATTGTAGTATACTTTAAATGTAAGTCGCTCACCACTCCTATAACTCGTATTGCGGGTATAACAAAAATCTGTTTGGGCTTTACTCGACAGAGGGATAATAGCAACAAAGAATCCAATCACCACAAACAATAAGTTTGAAACACTACCTGCTTTCGTACGGTTTGTCTGAGCGCCATACTTCAACCCATCAACTTCAGCTATTTTACCCATTTCTTTTTCGTTATTAGTATGCTTCCTATTATTGCAGGTAGTACCAGATTAATCACCCATATGCTGGTTGTGGCTACGAGTACCCCTACGCTATTTTGCGAAACCTGACCAAAAATGTACAAACCTACCACTCCTCTTATACCCAACTCTGTAAGTGCTAGCGACGGCACAACCGCCATCACCCAAAAAAACAAAGCTGCCATACAAAACCCCTGAAGCAGTGGCACATTTACATTCAGCCACAAGAGTAAAAACAAAAATTGTGCCGTAAACACCAGTACACGCAATAGTGAAAGTACCAATACCTTCATTTTATTGCTATTGTCGATTCTGCTCATGAGTTTACTGTAGAGCGAAAACCGCCGTAAACGCTTGCTGGTGGCTATTAGCGGTAGCCATACATCTGACCGCCAATACATTATTGCAATAAGAATGTTAATAATAATACAAACCGCCAGCACACCCTTTGCCATAATAGCAGTTATGAATATTTTACCTATCATAGTGTCACCGGCTGACAATATGTGCAAGTGATAGTAGGTGAGCCCCACCAGCCCCAGAAAATAAATACCTGCCAACTGCCCCAGTATACCCGATACCGAAACTACTAGGTATCGTATTGTGTTACTACCACCTAAATACAATATCCTGCCAGGATACTCCCCTACTCTATTTGGGGTGATAATAGAAAATGTTATACCAGCAAAGTAAGAAGCTAATGCTGTCGTGTACTTCACAGGAGCTGCCCAAGACATTAAACTATACCACTTGTAACTCTCGAGAAAAATATTGACCAAAACCAATGCCAATGCCACAAGCAGATAAATGGGTCTTCCACAATGCTGCCATGCAAAACCATCTATACCGTTTAGTTGCTTATTTATCTGCACATAAATTGCCCAAAGCAGTGACAATGATATTGCAGCACCTACCGTATAGTTAAGCCATATTTTGGTACTTTTGTTCACACTCAAAAACTCCTGCTTTTTTTGAAAGAAAATAAGATCATCTTAGGTATTGACCCCGGCACACTAATAATGGGTTACGGACTCATATCTGTCAACAAAAGTAGTGTATCACTCATAGAAATGGGTGTTTTGCATTTGTCCAAGCACAAAGACCACTCAGAAAGACTAAGACTGATATTCAAAAAAATGGAAAGCCTCATAGCTTTACATCGCCCTGCAGAAGTGGCCATTGAAGCGCCTTTTTTTGGCAAAAACGTGCAAAGCATGCTAAAGCTGGGTAGAGCTCAAGGAGTAGCAATAGCGGCTGCTATGATGAGTGGACTGCAAGCGGTAGAGTACTCGCCAAGAAAAATAAAACAATCTGTTACTGGCCGAGGTAGTGCTACAAAGGAACAAGTGTGGATGATGCTTCAGCATACGCTGAACATAATAGACGATGTGAAATACATGGATGCCACCGATGCCGTAGCAGTGGCACTTTGTCATCATTATCAAAACAGAACAGCGGTGCAACTTGAGACAACCAAAATAGCGGCTCCCGCAAAAAAGAAGAAATCGGGCGATTGGGCATCATTTGTAGCTCAAAATCCTGACAGGATTAAATAAATTCCCCGCTTAACATATATAACTTTGATTTTTATTCTAACAACTTTCAATAGTTGTACTATATTAGCAGTTGGAAACTATTTTATATGTCGCAACCCAAACTGAAAATACTTTTAGTGGAAGATGATCCTGTACTGGGGTATGTGGTTAAAGACTACCTGCAAAAACAGGAATTTGAGGTCACCCACTGCACAGATGGTGACGCAGCATGGCATCAGTTTATGAAAAACATTTTTGACATTTGCCTGTTGGATATCATGCTACCAGGCAAAAAAGATGGTATGGAACTTGCCAATAGCATAAGGAAAAAGAACGAAAACATTCCGATCATTCTCCTGTCCTCTAAAAATATGGACAATGACAAAATTGCCGGTTTTGAGAGTGGTGCAGATGACTATGTAACAAAGCCATATAACCTGCAAGAGCTGCTGATGCGTATTCAAGTATTTGTAAAACGTAGTAAGAAAAAAGCAGATATCGGTCCGTTGTCTTTTAAAATTGGGGATCTTGTTTTTGACTATACCAACTTGCTATTGAAAAATGACAAAGTTGAATACCAGCTTACACAAAGAGAAGCAGACCTAGTGCGGTATCTGTGTTTGAATCCAAACAAGGTGTTGAAGCGCGACGAGATATTGATGAACGTATGGGGCAAAGACGATTACTTCTTGGGGCGCAGTATGGATGTGTTTGTAACTAAAATACGCAAATATCTGAAATCGCAGAATGAAGCAAAACTGCAGACCATACACGGCATTGGCTTTAAATTTATATACAACCCTTCTTAACCAGAAGGGTTTTTTATTTGTCCCTATTTCTTCTGTTCAGGCTTGGGTGCCTCAATAGTATTTGCTTTTGTTTGCTGTCGCAATCTTATCTCTTTGTACGCTGCATAGCACACTGGCAATAATATGATTGCCAAAAATACTATTACCGCTATTATCCCTTTGTTGCGTATCGCTTTCTCGTTTACTGTAGTATCTGTCACTTTTTATGTTTTTTAATCTTTAATGCTGGCTAATGAAACGCTAACTATTGCTTTTTCTTTAGCATATCAATTACACCTTCTTGCTGTAAAATTAAATAACCTATACGGTCATCTGATATGCCCTGACGAAGCTGATAAGTAAATTTATACTCTCCAGAGGCAGAAATGTTAGTAACAAAATAATAAAACAAAATTCTGCTATCACTGCTGAATTGCTGTGCTACCTCATAGAGGTGTGTAGATAGCGCCATGATGTGATTAGGGTGATTCATTAGTCCCTCCACTACTGCTTTCGTACACTCGCAGGCATCATGCACATTAGTGCCCTTAAACAACTCATCCATAAGCGCCAAATGAGGACGTTCGCTACTCAGCTTAGCTGCAATTTGCTTCATGCGCTGAACCTCTGCATAGAAGTAGCTTTCGCCCTTCAGAATATTGTCTTCTGCATGCATGTTGGTGATTATACCTTGCATAAAACTTGTTCTCAATCGCTTAGCAGGTGCACCCATGCCTAAATGTGCTAAAAGTGAGCTGATACCTACAGCCCTAAGAAATGTAGTTTTGCCCGACATATTGGCACCTGTAAGCAACAAGAAATTTTTACCTGCTCCAAAACTAAGATTATAAGATACAGGTGTAGCCAGCAATGGATGATATATACCCTCGCCCTCCAGCAACACTGGTAACTCAGGAACAAGTTCTGCAAAAACCAGCTTATGCTCATTAGTAGAGCGCGCCATGGACTGCCAAGCATCCAGCAGGGCATAACTACCAATAAGCCGATAAACAGTATTTTTCATTTCTCGTCGGGCATGGTATTGCAACCTCGCAAGTGTGGCAAAAGGGGTATGTTCGTTGATTTCTGTTAATTCGCTGGTTAGTTTATGTTCCAGATTGCCTTTCATTTTATTCAGTTCGGCTAGTAGTCGTTCTGGTACGTTGGGCATATCTGCAATAGCTGTGAGTTGCAGACACCCCTTCAAAAAATCAGACAAATGTGACAATGAAAACTTAGTAAAGAAATACTCTCTTTTGTTGAATAGTTTCTGAAAAGTGGGAGTAAGCATAGCGGCAAGTCCACTAGGCGGAGCAGAAGCACCCTCTGCCGATTCGAAAAACTTGTCTAACATTACAAGAGTGCCATTGAGAATCACTACAGGCCATAAGTCGCCATGGCTACTCCAGAATTTTATAGTATCCTGTATTGCCGCCAATTGTTCATAACTATCTGGTGGGTTAAGGATATGCTTGCGGAGTACATCTCTACCAGCCTGTGTTGTGGTGCGGTCTATAAGAGCAAATACCCCCCCACTGCCATCGGCAGGAAAAACTGCCAAATCTCTGAGGGTGGTTTTATCGTTTTGCATTTATAGTTAGTTGCTTGTGTATATTGCTTTTTCATTCTCACTAGATGGTCGTTATATCGCACAGGCTACTACTTCCTATCCTCTGCTAAACTTCACTCGTTGTCCACGACATGCATCATTTACTTGTCCGTTGGCATATGCAATATCACCATTTACAAAGGTGGTATGAATAGTTACGGGAAAGGTATGTCCCTCAAATGGAGACCAACCACACTTGTACAATAAGTTCTGCTTACTTACTGTCATTTGTTCATTCATGTTTACCAACACCATGTCTGCATGGTACCCCTCACGCAGGTAGCCCCGCTCTGCTATACTGAAGCACACGGCAGGCGCATGACTCATTTTTTCTACCACCTTCTCAATGCTGATTTTTCCTTCTTTGGCATATTGCAGCATCAACTGTAATGAGTGTTGTACTAATGGCAATCCTGCTGGAGCCTTCTGGTAAGGCTGTTGCTTCTCTTCCCACGTGTGTGGAGCGTGATCGGTAGCTATTATGTCTAGGCGGTCATCGAGCAGTGCTGCCCACAATGCTGTTTTATTCTCGGCAGCTTTTATTGCAGGGTTACACTTTATAAGGTTGCCTTGTTGTGCATAGTCATCGGCGGTAAAGTGGAGGTGGTGTATACATACTTCTGCTGTTATTCTTTTGTCTGCAAGTGGCAGCATATTACCAAATAGTTGCAGTTCTCTAGCTGTGGAAATGTGGAGTATGTGTAAGCGAGTGTTGTGCATCTTGGCAAGTTGCACCGCCGAAAATGAACTTTCGAAACAAGCCTCTGTATTACGTATTAGTGGATGAAAGGAGGCGTTGTCTGCATCTTTGTAGTGTTCTTTGTTAGCGTTTATCACATTTTCGTCTTCACAGTGGGTAGCTATGAGCAATTCTGATCCAGCAAAAATGCGCGAAAGTGTGATGTAATTATCCACTAACATATCTCCTGTGCTAGAGCCCATAAATATCTTGATACCGCAAATATCATTTTTCTTAGCATTGGTGCGGAGTACCTCTTCTACATTGGTATTAGACACACCCATAAAAAACGAATAATTGGCAACAGCAGCTTTTGCGGCTATGTTATATTTATCTTCCAGCAATTCTTGCGTGAGTGCTGCTGGAACTGTATTTGGCATCTCCATAAAAGTAGTGGTACCCCCAGCTACGGCTGCGCGCGCCTCTGTGCCTATAGTAGCCTTGTGCGTCAACCCTGGCTCTCTGAAATGCACCTGATCGTCTATCACACCAGGCATGAGGTGTAGCCCTTCTGCGTTAATTTCTTCACAGTTGCCAGAGGGCTGAATGTTGTTGTCTATACGTTCGATACGACCGTTTTTAATCAATACATCCTGCACCTTTGTGGTACCTTCATTAACGACCGTTGCGTTCTTTATCAGTTTTGAAAACATATATCTATCTTAGTGCCCTGAAAAACAAGGGATAGCGCTCCCCTTCAACACTAATGCAAATCTACCAAATACACTTTTGAAAAACTCTTTTATGCTCAAAAAAGCCTTACTTCTTTGCTCGTCGGTGCTAATAGCCGCTACTGCCAGTGCCCAAACCACTTTTTTGCAACTGGGCTCAGACGGATATCACTACATTGACCGTTGGGAAACCCTTTCTGGCAGGTTGTGCGATAGTTTGGCAAATGGTGACAAACCAGAATCGAGAAGAAATATTGTGCGTTTTATCGAATCGCTCAGTAATGGCCCTGCACCCGCTATCAACGACAGTGGCAGTAATGTAATGGAGATCCTTGCAGCCAACAAACTAGGCAAAAAGATAAACTACATAGACCACTATAACATGCAACAGATGGTATCTGAAAGCGGAGAGTGGGCTGTAGACGAAAACGGAGCTATAGATTCGCGCCGTTCTTTGTTTAACACCTTTTATACCAAACAATACAACTTTGCTTACGTAAAGACCAACAACTTTTTTGCGGTGGTAAACCCCGTTATCAGTGGTATGGCGGTAATGCAAAACAATGACATAAGTATAGACCCCGTTACTAAAAATGCTATCCCAGATATTACACTTGCCAATAGCCAAGGTGCTGAAGTACGTGGCTGGATAGCTAAAAAAATAGGGTTTTATACCATGATAACGGACAACCAAGAAAGCTATCCCTATCATGTAAACAACTGGGTGCAACGCAAGCTGGAAGCCATACCAGGTGCCGACTACTTTAAACGTCCGCAGACACAATTTGGTAGATATGACTACTTACAGGTAAACGGATACATTAATACCGACATCGTAAAAAATCATGTTAATGCTACCTTTGGTTTTGGCAAACATTTTATTGGCGATGGTTTCACCAGTTTGTTTCTCACCGACAACTCGTCAAACATGCCATTTCTAAGAATTCAGACACGTATATGGAGACTCAATTATGAATGTCTGTTTATGGAGCTAACACCTCAATATGTAAAAGGAGCAGACCGTATACTTCCACACAAATACAGCACCATTCGTTATCTCAATATGAATGCAACCCGTTGGCTCAATGTAGGTCTGTTTGAGTCGCAGGTATTTGCACGCACAGGTGGCTATGAAATATCTTACCTCAACCCAGTAATTCTAACCACTGCCATGAGCCGCTACAACGGCGCTGGCGACAAATCTATGCTAGGCCTTAGTGCAAAAGCTATCATCGCACAACGATTTCAGCTATACGGTCAGTTCCTGCTCAATGAGTTCAGGATAGGAGAGCTGACTGGCGGCAATAAGTGGTATGGCAACAAATGGGGTGTGCAAATGGGTGGCAAATATTTCAATGCATTGGGTATAAAGAATCTAGACCTGCAAGGCGAAATTGATGCCGTGCGCCCCTACACCTATTCTGCACAAGACACCATAGCCAACTACACCAACTACAACCAACCTATGGCCGACCCACTGGGCTCAGGCTTTATAAAGGCAATCGCTCAGTTGCGCTACCAGCCGCTGCGTAACCTTACCGTAACCGCTCGAGCCACCTACTACATGCGTGGCAATGATTATGATAGCACCAACTATGGCAACAATATTTTTAAGGCATATCCTACTGCTACCAGTCAGTATGGCGTTGCAATGATAAACGGACCAGAAAGCCGCTGCAAAATGCTGAGCCTTAACCTTGCTTATCAGGTGCGTCGAAATATGTTTGTGGATATGGGTGGAGTGTACCGCAATTATGAAAATGTAGAGGGTAAATACCCTCATGTGTCTACTACTGGTACTTTCACTAGCCCACTTACAACTACATATTTTTACTTTGGTATCAGGCTCAATGCCCAACGAAGAGCTTACGATTTCTTTTAGCCAACAAGTAAATGAACTCAGAATAAATACATTAGAATAGGGCGCACGATCTATGGTGCGCCCTCTTCTACGTACAATAGCACTGTAAAATTAGAATGTATATCTGAACATGGGTACAGGAAAAAAGCCCTGTTGGTAATTGTTCACAATACGGTTGGTGCGGCGATCGTAGGTTTGGTTAAATACGTTCTTATTATTAGTTACGTTTTGCAGGTCTATCGAAAACTCCATGGTACTTTTCCTAAACTCTTTGCGGTAAGCAATCTTAAAGTCGGTACGGAAGTAATCTGTCTGTTTTTCTGAAAACGCAAGCTCTGTGCGGTATACAGCACTACCAGCAAGTTGCGATGCTGCCAAATTGAGCGGAGTAAGGTATCTGCCACCAATAGTTGTAGCCTTTACATTTACAGCCAATACACTACCTTTTTTACCTACCTTAAA
>CAMDNC010000127.1 GCA_945902755.1 Flavipsychrobacter stenotrophus | reverse complement strand
GAAATTGCAAGTGGCTATCAAAGCTAAAACAAAGGAAGGTGCTATAAAGCAAGTAGGTGGTATGGAAGTACGTGTAAAACGTATACCAGATCCAGTAGCAAGTGTTGCTAAAGTATCTAGTGGTATCATGAGTGCTGCTACTTTTCGCAATCAGATAGCACCTGCAGCAACACTCGACAATTTTGATTTCGCAGCCAGTTTTAAAATCATATCTTTTAACTTCAGTATGTTGCCGAAAGGTAGAGACTTTATGGGGCCTTTTTCTGCTGAAAATCGTGCTGTAGGTACCCGTTTCAGTGCAAATCCTGAAATTGTGAAAACGATGAATTTGGCTAGACCAGGTGACAAAGTGTTTATTGAAATGATTAAAGCTATAGGTCCTGACGGTCAGGTTAGAACTTTGAATCCTATAATATTGTCTTTAAATTAATTAACTTAGTACAAAATTACAGAAGGATATGACCATTCTGAAATCATACAAACTTACATTAGCTGCAGTGCTTGCTTTCTGTGGAAGTGTATCTTATGCACAAACTGGTACTACCGACCCAATGATTTCCGGTAGTTCGCCAGGTGTTAACAAAGATTGGCTTCCATCACGTACACCAGATGGTGCATACGATAGAATTCAACAAAAAGACAGACTTAGACAGCCAATTCCTTGGCAGTATATTCGTGAGTCAGACATCCTTTGGAAAAAAAGAGTTTGGCGTGAAATTGACACTCGTGAAAAACAAAATATTGGTTTCCGGTATTCTGGTGATGAGCACACTGGTGGTGGTATGTTTATAGAGGTACTTATTGATGCAATAAAGAAAGGCAAGATTGTAGCTTATGGTACTTTTGATGATCGTTTCACAACAGTTCTTACCAAAGAACAATTGATGGAAAAAGTAGCAGGTAAAAAAGATACTCAGATAGTAATAGATCCTATTACCGGAGAGGAAACACTGAAGGAGACTACTACTGACTTTAAGCCAGAGACTATCACAAAATACAGAATCAAAGAAGATTGGATTTTTGATCGCAATGCTGGTCAAATGGTTGTACGTATAGTAGGTATAGCGCCCGTACAGGATATCTATGGTGCTGATGATGGTATCTTCCGTGGTTCTCAGGCAATGTTCTGGTTATATTATCCAGATATCAGAGGTTTGTTGGCGAACTACGAAGTTTTCAACCCACACAACGACATGTTCCGTACTACTTGGGACGAGTTTTTTGAATCACGTATGTTTGCTAGCCGTATCACTAAAGTAAGCAACCCGTACGGAACGCTGGTTGGTGCCAACGGTGAAAGCTTCGAAATGCATGGTTTGAATGCAATGGAGTCTTTGTATGAAGGCAAAAAAGTTTCTGAAGAGATCTTTAACAAAGAGCATGACATGTGGGTGTATTAATACTATTCATTGCCTGCTTGTAAGATTCAAATTGAAATTATCTTTTTCACATAAAAATGCCCCCGTTGTTCGGGGGCATTTTGTTGAAAATAGTATTCTTGGATAATAATTTTGTGCCGATGATAACTGTCGAAAAGCCTAAGTTAGAGGTGTGCCTGTCTCCTGCCTTACTACATTTGTATGACACTAAGGGTGCAGTAGTTGTTATTATAGATATTTTCAGAGCTACATCTACCATAACCGCTGCTTTGCATAATGGTGCTGCTAAAGTAATTCCTGTTGCTACTGTTGCTGAGTGTATTGCAATTGGCGCAACAACCCCGAATAGCCTTACAGCTGGTGAGCGAGATGGTAAAGTTGCCGATGGTTTACAACATGGCAACTCCCCGTTGGAGTACCCGGCTTCATTTATTAAGGATAAAACGTTGGTACTCACTACTACCAATGGTACTAGGCTTCTGCACATGGTAAAAGATGCTGCTGAAATAGTGATTGGTTCTTTTCTAAATCTTTCAGTTGTTTGTGAGTATCTCATAGCTCAAAACAAAAATGTCTTACTAGGTTGCGCGTCTTGGAAAGACAAGTACAATTTAGAAGATACTTTATTTGCCGGTGCAGTTACAGAGGCTATCCAACATCATTTTAGTATCAATTGTGATGCCGCTAGATCTGCCAAACACCTTTACAAGTCCTCAGGGGGCTCTAATTTTATTGATTTTTTAAAAGACAGCTCCCATTACAACCGGCTTTCTGCTTTTGGTTTACAAGCAGATATGGAGTATTGTGTGACTCCTGATTTGCATCCTGTGGTTCCTCGCCTCAAAGGTGATTCAATTATTGCCGGTTAAATTGTTAATTTTGCTTGTAGCATCATCCACGTAGTTGTTGGTGAGTGATGTTACCTTGTGTATACGCCACTAACATTGTTATTCATTGTTGCGCCCAATGTTTGTTTGGTATTCACACCCATAATTATCAATTACAAACTTGTGTTTATGAAAGTTTTCTTTTCATCATTTTTGGCCTTTTTTATCTGTGTCGTTTCCTATGCTGCGCTTCCACCCATAACCGGTGTACTAACAGTATGTGATGGAAGTACTACTGCACTATCAAATCCTGTAGTTGGTGGTACGTGGTCTAGTAGCGATGTTTCCGTTGCTTTTATTGGGTCCTCGACAGGTATTACAACGGGCATTAATCCTGGAACAGCAACTATTATTTACACAGACGGCGTTGATTTTGCTACTGCAGTTGTTACAGTTAATCCATTGCCGACTACCATCACAGGAAGTCCTTTTTTATGTGCTGGCGTATCTACTGGTTTGTCGTCTTCTCCTATAGGCGGTTCTTGGTCTTCTGCCAGTTCAGTAATAGCAACAGTAGCTACCGGTACAGGCACTGTTACTGGTGTGTCAACTGGTATAACCTCGATAAGTTACACTTTACCGACTGGGTGTTCGGCTATAATGGCAGTTACTGTAAGTACGATTCCCGGGGCGATTAGTGGGTCAAGTTTGATATGTGCAGGGGCTACTTCCACTTTCACAGTTGCTGGTGGGTCTGGTGGTACATGGAGTAGTTCATCATCTGCAGTAGCTACCGTTAGTGCTGTTGGTGTAGTGACAGGTATGTCGGTAGGAACGGCCGTAATTACTTATAATGTAGGGTTCTGTGGTTTTTCTACAAGGGTAGTCACTGTTAATTCGGCTTGTGCTGGTACACCAGTTCCTGGGGGAGTTAGCGCAAGTGCTTCAACGGTATGTAGCGGTACTCCGCTAGTGCTCAATTTGCCTTCGTATACAGCAACTTGTGGTCATATTATTCAATGGCAGTATTCACCAGATGGATTGGCTTGGACTAACTTGCCTGGTGCAAACACAGTGCCTTATGTGCACTATCCTACTGGTGCATATTATTACCGTTGCGGCATTACATGTGCTGGTAGTGGTTCTACTGCATATTCCGGGCCTGTTTATGTTACAGTTAATTTCGCAATTGGGTCTCGTTCTGTAATATCAACTCCTTCTACTTCTTGTGCCGCTGTTCACTTTTATGTAGCAGCATGTGGTGTTTCATCAGCGTTTAGTGTAGTTACATTATTTGGTGATGGTACATCTGACACTTCTGCTATGTCGTCGACCACCCTTAGCGAAGCAAATGTATACCATGCGTATAGTCTGCCAGGCACGTATACAGTTATACATATTCTTCGTTTGTCAGGTACACCTGTAGATACGGTAAGTTTCAGTTTCAACTATTTGTATTGCAGAACATTACCTATTAGTTTGTATGTAGATAATAATACAAACTGTGTTTTCGATGCTGGTGATTTTTTGAACACAAGCACAGCTACAGTAAGGGTGGATTCTAATGGTGTTCCAATAGATACGTTATCAGTTACCTCAGGTCTGTATTACAAAGCACTAGGCGGCATAGGTACAGTCTACGCATTTCGTCCGCTATCAATAGATGGAGGTTTAATCCCTTATTGCCCTTCAGCAGGTGTTCTGTATGATACCATTACCGCTTTTACTAATACCTATGTCACTAAGCGTTTTGGTCTAATATGTGGTGCTGCTACAACATATGATTTAAGCGTGAACACTAGTTCCGTAGCAAATGGAAACCGTCAGCGAGTTACGATGCAAGTCACTAATACGAGTTGTGTTTCTGTTGTTCCCGTTATTACACTTACACATAGCCCCAAGTATAGTTTCATACCTACTACATTTCCAGGGTTCATGACGTCCTTGTTACCTACAACAGTAGCAGGCAATACGCTTACTTGGAATTTGCCAGCTATGGCCCCCAATAGCAATAGATTCATTGATGTATGGCTGTCTCGTACGTCGATTATGGGATTGCCACTGATACCAGGAGACACTGTTACTACCCACATCAGCTTGAGCCCAACAAGCGGCGATACAAACCCTGCTAACAACAACATTGTTAGAAACGATACAGTACGTACTTCATACGATCCCAATGATATTGCTGTAACGCCAGAAGGCTATATTTTACCATGTACCAAGCTTACTTACACGGTAAGGTTTGAGAATATGGGTAATGATACCGCCAGAAATGTATCAGTCTTGGACACACTTTCTCTAGCGGTTGACCCATCTACGTTACAAATTGTGTCTGCATCAGATCCAATGATCGTATCAATCACTAATGATGGCACTAACAACATTGCTAAGTTTAATTTTCCCGATATCAATTTATTAGACAGTTCTCGTCACGGGTTAAATAGTGGAATGTTTGTTTTCTCTGTTAATGCTCGTAATCCGCTTACCGATGGTACTCCTATAATGAATCGTGTAGGTATCTATTTTGATGAAAATCCTGTAGTGATGACTAATTCAGTTACCAATACTGTAGGTATGGCCCCCATTACAGGCCCTGATAACGTATGCATGGGTTACCCAGATACACTATACAATCAGATGCAGGGAGGTATATGGGCTAGCAGCACCACTGCTGTTGCGACAGTTTCATCAGTTGGTATTGTTTCACCTATCATACCAGGTAGTAGTGTCATAAGCTACACGGTTAGTAATAGTTGTACATCTCGTACAGCGACCAAAACAGTAACCGTAAACAATGTGGTCACAGATGGTGTTAGTATTGCTGCATCTTCCGGAGATACTGCTTGTACAGGTGTGCCGGTAACGTTTACTGCCACACCCATATTGGGTGGAGCTACGCCCTATTATATATGGCAGTTAAATGGCACAACTACAGTAACGGGCAGTACCTATACCTATTTACCTACAGCTGGCGATACAGTAATTGTAACACTTGCTAGTAGTGAGGTTTGCGCCATACCCTCTGTTCTTCATGATACTATAGCACTGACTGTTATTACATCTGCATTGCCTGTAGCAAGTATTGTTGCAAGTCCGGGCGATACTTCTTGTGCAGGTTCACCAGTCACTTTTAGCGTTGTACCTACAGCAGGTGGAGATTTGCCGGGATATAACTGGTTTGTAAACGGAGCATCTGTAAGTGCAGGTAGTAGTCATGTATATGTACCTACAACGGGAGATGTAATATACTGTAGGATGGGAAGTAATTTTATTTGTAGGTTGGCTGATACGGTCAATAGTAGCCCCATTACTATGACTGTCGATCCATTATACGTGCCAATAATCAGCATCTCTGCTGCCCCTGCTCTAACATTTGTATCAGGAACTTCAGTCACATTTACTGCTACTACTACTGGTGCTGGACCTACTCCGTCTTATCAATGGACAGTAAATGATAGTGTTATTGTAGGCGCTACTAACAGCACTTATACAGCTAGTCACTTGTCTGATTATGACTCAGTTACTTGCAGAGTAACGGGTACTGGCGTTTGTAATGTTACTACTTTCAATTCTGTTTTCGTAACGGTTTTCCCGGTAGGTGTAGATGAAACAAGTGGCCCTTCAAGATTATCTGTTTTTCCAAATCCTAACACTGGTAACTTTAGAATCAAAGGTTTGGCGGTTAAAGAAACTGTTTATGTAGCGATTAGAAATGTACTTGGGCAAATTGTGTATAGTAGTTCAATAAATAGATCTAGTTCGAATATAGATGAGGAACTGATTTTGCCTCAGTCGTTATCATCTGGTGTTTATCTTATAGACATAATGCAGGGTGGAGATAGAGATGTGATTAGGTTCAGATTAGATCGATAGTACGGTAAACAGCTAATTCAAATGCAAATGCTGTATTTTTGAGAAGATCATGACGTCGTCAATAACTGTAAAAGAGGCTGATAATATTATTCTTCAAAACGCCGTTGACTTTGGTGTTGAAGATGTTTCATTTTTGAATAGCGTAGGACGAATACTGGCTGTGGATATCGTAGCTGACAGGGATATGCCACCTTATGATAGGGTAACAATGGATGGTATAGCCATTAGGTATCAGGCATATGAAGATGGCTTGCGCAGGTTTAAAATTGTAGGTGTAATGGCTGCTGGTGATGAACCTGTAATTGCTCAGGATATTGACCAATGCATTGAAGTAATGACTGGTTGTACTTTGCCTACTGGCCTAGATACCATAGTACGATACGAAGATGTAACTATTGAAGGTAGCCAAGCTACGATTAATACAGACCAAGTAAAAAAGGGTTCGAACGTACATTACAGAGGGGCTGACAAAAAAGAACACGAGGTTGTAGTAGGTAAATTTCAAGTCATAGATGAGGTCGTAGTTAGTGTTGCAGCTTCGGTTGGTTTGGTAGATATAAAAGTAAAAAAGCTACCCAGGATTGTTGTAATATCTACGGGAGATGAGTTGGTGGATGTGCATCAAACTCCTACCCCCTACCAAATTAGAAGGTCGAATAATTACTCTATAAAATCAACATTAAGGAGGTTTGGCATCGAAGCTGATATGCTTCACCTCGATGATGATATTGATTCGATTCATACTGGGCTAATGAGTTGTGCAGACGCCTATGATGTAATCATTTTAAGTGGCGGCGTATCAATGGGTAAGTTCGATTACATACCGAAAGCGCTGATAAATGCAGGGGTAAATAGATTGTTTCATAAGGTACTTCAGAAACCTGGTAAGCCATTTTGGTTTGGACATGATAGTACAAGAAAGCTTACAGCTTTTGCTTTTCCTGGGAATCCTGTTTCAGCTTTTTTGTGTTTGTACCGGTATTTTATACCTTGGCTGTTTAAGTCGCTGTCTATTACTGATACTGTTTATTGTCAAGCAGTTTTAGAACAAGACGTCCAATTTTTACCACAATTACAATATTTTTTGCAGGTTGTTGTTCGTATAAACAGTACAGGTCAGCTGATAGCAAGGCCGGTTGAGGGGAATGGATCTGGTGATTTTTCTAACTTAACAGTTTCAAATGCTTTTATGGAGCTACCTGCAGAAAAGAATTATTTCAAAAAAGGAGAAGTTTATAAGATCATTCCTTTCAAAACGATACTTTCTCATGGGTGAATTCACACATATTGATAATGCCGGCAAAGTGACAATGGTGGATGTAACTAATAAACAAGAAACTATCAGGACAGCCAAAGCTGTAAGTACAGTGTCGTTGCCAGATGAAGTTATGACACACTTTGCTAATGGGGATATAATTTCGAAAAAAGGTGTTGTTTTTCAGACGGCAATAATTGCCGGTATTATGGCAGCAAAGAAGACGGGTGAACTAATTCCACTTTGTCATCCGTTAGGCTTAAACAATACCAGCATTGACATAGTGGTGCTCAACAAAAACGAGATAGAAATAACTTGCATAGCCACAGTTTTAGCAAGGACTGGTGTGGAGATGGAAGCATTGGTAGGCGCCAGCATAGCAGCGCTAACAGTGTATGATATGTGCAAGGCAATGAGTCATGAGATAGTGATTAAAGAAACCAAACTTGTAGAAAAATCGGGAGGCAAAAGTGACTACAGAGCAAAATAACGGGCGATATCCCCTATATGGGCTGGTATTGGCAGGAGGTAAGAGCGTAAGGATGGGGCAAGACAAGGGTGCAATTAAGTGGCATGGAATTGAGCAGCGATATCACCTGCATAATATGCTTAGCCATATCTGTGACAAGGTGTTTATTTCATGTAGATCAGCACAAAAAGATGATGTTTTGGATACTTACCCAGTTATTTTTGATACACGAACAGACTCAGGACCGATAGTTGCATTGCTTTCGGCTTTCGAACATCGTTCAGACGTTGCTTGGTTGGTTGTTGCATGTGATTTGCCATTACTTGACATTGCTGCTCTCAAACAATTAATAGAAAACAGAAATTTCTCAGGTATTGCCACGACCTATCAAAGCCCCTATGATGGTTTGCCCGAACCATTGGTGACTATTTGGGAGCCAGATTCTTATCAAATACTAATGAATTACGTTGAACTTGGATTGAGGTGTCCACGTAAAGTTTTAATAAATAACATGGACAAGGTAGTGGTTGTACAGTCTACCGATCCTCAATTATTACTTAACGCTAATACTCCTGAAGATGCATTAAAAGTAAGGAATATATTGTTATTTCAATAATTTTAACTATATGGTCATTAGCGAAATAAAGATAGTGCAATATTAGTGTGTGTAGTTTACGCTTGCTTTAACTTAATATTTCTAAACAAGTTGGTATTTTTTATTGGTTTAAGCGCCTAATGGTGAGATATTTCAATGAATATTCTACTTTTCCCAACTATTAGTCATAAATAAACGTCTTATTGAAAGAATTTGATACCTTCAATAGCAGACTAATAGATCAAGACCTACTAGATGATATATTTTTTGGTAAGTTATTGCACTCGAATTTTTTTTATTACTTTTAACACTCAGGACACTAAACAAATAATAAAGTATGAGAAAACAATACCTGTTTTTGGTTTTCATCACAATACTGATTTGCGGAACAAATGCTTCTTTTGCACAGCTAGTAGGAACTAACTTGTTTCTTCAAGGTAGATATTTAGAAATAGGTCAGCTTAACAATGCCTCTTTTGGTGCATGTACGTCTATAGCAGGGTATCATCCACACTCCCCCGGAACTGCTATCGGTTCGCCATTAGCAGAGGTGTATGACTATGGTTTAGATGGTTGGACAGTAGGTACGCCAGCGTATATGGGAGATTACACTTACCCAGGTAGTCCATTTGAAGGATGGGAATTACAGATTGGTCCGAGTCGTACTCAAGCTTTTCAGCAATGTCCTGGTGGAGTATATTACAATGGCGGAACTCCAGCTGGTATCGGTCTTACAGGTTCTAACACTGGCTATTCAAATGTTGGTGGTAGAGTTACTGGTTTTTGGACTGGATCTGCATCTGGTGGGACATTGCAAATTAGAAAAGAAACTCGCATAGATACTTTGGCTTCCGCTGTCATTGTTACAACGGTTTTACGCAACACTGCTGCTACTGCAACCGCTCCGATATACTACATGCGTTCATGCGACCCCGATAATGATCAGTCATGGCCAGGTGGTGGGTTCTTCACCAACAACACCATTGTTCATCAAAATGAAGATGCTCGTCACCGTGTGTTAGTAGCTTCGAGAGGAGCCGGTTATCCGTCACAATCCTATTTTGCATTGGGAACTAAAGATTGTCGTGCTCGGTGCTGTATATATGATTCATGGTGGTTAAGCTCTTCTATTGATTTGGGTACTTTGTGGGACTACTCTATGACAGGTGCTACCTACGGCCTTGGACAAACCAGAAATGGCGACATAGCTATAGCACTTACTTACAGACTTGGAAGCATTCCAGCTGGAGATAGTACGATTCTTTCTTATGCTTACATTTTTAATGGTAATCTTGGTATAGATAGTGCTTTTCCTGATCCACAGATTGTGGTAAATAGTGTGCCAAGAGTATCATTTGCCCCACCTACACCTAACTACGATACCTTTGACGTTTGTTTGTACCCTGGTATGACTACACTGCCAATAAATATTTTGAATGCAACAGATCGTAGTTGGAGCTGGAGCAGATGGACATGGTCTCCTGGCATAGGTCTTGCCAGTACTACTGGTGTAAACAATACCATCAATGTAGCCGCATTACCTCCAATGATTACATATACTATTACGGGTACAGATAGTGCTACGGGGATGTTCTCTTGTCATAATAAAACATTTTACCTGACGATACTTACTTGTAATGGAGCTGTAAGCAATAGCCCATGTGCAGGAGATACGTTATGGCTAAATGCACCAGGAGATTCTACCTTTGCCACTTACCAGTGGTATGGTCCTGCACCGTCCACTAC
>CAMDNC010000126.1 GCA_945902755.1 Flavipsychrobacter stenotrophus | reverse complement strand
ATGTTGTTTTTCTTGAAGTAATCCTGCAACAACTGATCGTCTATTTTAGCTTGTTCTGCAGGGTCGCGCTGTGTAGGTTGCTCTGCACTAGCTTCTATATCCAGTAATTCTACATCAAATATCAATATAGAGTTAGCAGGTATCTGTGGACTTCTATCCTGGCTGCCATATGCTAGTGTGGATGGTATATACAATGTCGCTTTTGTTCCTTTGTTTATAAGCATCAGTCCTTCATCCCAGCCCTTTATTACTTGCCCCTTACCTATAGGTAACTTGAAGGGTTCAGGATGTTTGAATGAGCTGTCTGTATTCGAGTCAAACACATTACCATTCATCAGTTTTCCGGTATAGTTCACACTCAGCATTTGTCCCGTTTTGGGTGTTGGTCCTGTACCTTCTTTGCTTACTGTGTAATAGAGTCCAGATGATGTTTTCTTTGGTTTGATACCATTTTTTGCAAAATACTCCTGAAGCAATTGTTCGTCAATACCTTTTTGTTTTGACGCCATTTCCTGATTGTATTTATTCTCCTCTTCTTCAGTACGCACACTCACTACCTGCACTTCATACCTCATTTTTTGGTTTTTACCTTTTTCCATGCCTGGCATTGGCTGTGCGCCGCCTTTCAGCATAGAGTCCACTGGTACCAAAAACAGGGCACTATCGCCTGCGGCTAGCAACTTAAAGCCTTCCATCAGGTCACCATTTGCTTTAGGGTCTTGTACGGTCACAGGTACAGGACGCGTAGCATTATACATAGTTCTCGAGTCGAAAATCACACTATCACCCAGATATACGTGTATAAACATCTCGGCATGGTCGCCATTTGCTGCTTTCCTTACCCCATCCCCTTTTTTCACTATTTTGTACTCTAGGCCGCTGGGTAGTTTTGTCATTCCCGTCAGCGCCTTGGTCTTCGACGCACTTTTGCTCTTTGTATCTTTCTGAGCTGTGGCAGTTCCCGCTACACCCACTACAAGTGCCGCTGGCAACAATAAGTTTCTAAGTATGATCTTCATTAATAAAGGTTGTTTTAGTAAAAGTAATTAAGGAACCAATGCAAAATTGTTAAAATATCTCAATACTCAATCCAAATATAGATACAGACCAAAAATAAACAATGATTTATAAAAGTTGCAAAGTCCCTAAACATTTACTGCTTAAGGACTTTGCTGCTCTAATATTTATCGGTTTACTTGCTGCTTTCAGACTTTACATCTGTTATCTCTACCTCAAATATCATTATTGCATTTGCTGGTATTTTAGGGCTTGGGCTCTGTGGACCATAAGCTATAGGCGATGGCAAATATAAAGTTGCCTTTGCACCTTTTCTCAGCAGGGCTACACCCTCATCTACACCGGGTATCATTTGACCCGCACCTACCTGAAACACTAGTGGGTCTGTACCATGATGACCTATCGATGTGTCTACATTCGAATCAAACGGCATACCATCTAATGTTTTACCAGTATACATCATGCTTGCAGTCTGTCCTTTTGTGATCTGAGCACCATTACCTGGCTTCTGAATCGTATAATACAAACCTGACGCAGTTTTTTCTGCTTTTATACCTTTTTGAGCAAAGTAGTCCTGCAGTGCCTTGTCATCTAGTGGCATCTGAGCAGCTTTTTGCTCTTCCATTTTCTTCATTTCCTCAGCTTGCTTGGCTTCCATGTCTTTGTTGTATTGCTCTTCACTCTTCACAGATACCAACGACAAGTTGATGGTTATTTTGTTACCAGACTTCAACCACTCAGGTACACGGCTCAGTTGGTCTGCGGGGATACTTTTTAATATGGTATCACACGACACTACCACCACTGCACTATCCCCTACCGACAGGAATGGCAACACTGCTTGCCAGTCACCGGTACGTGCACTATCAAGACGCATTACACCCGGACGACCTTGTTTCCAAGTATCATTCAGCACCAACGTATCCACTTTAGCTACCAGATTAAACTCTACTACATCGCCTATAGCAGCGTTTTTACCTTTTTCGTCTTTAACGATTTTGTATTCTACACCTTTTACTTTTTTGAAGGCACCACTGTCGCCGCCACATGCGGTAAAACCAATAGTTGCAGCGCTTAACAACGCAATCTGGAAAATCCTGGATTTCATGTTTCTGATTTTATTTTTGTTTATTTTTTATTTTGGGTGATTATCTGATAATACCTTCTTAAAATATGCTATTGTTTCCTCAAAACTTGCTTTTGACCTACCCCCAGATGCATTAAAATGACCGCCTCCGTTAAAGTACAGTCGAGCAAAGTTACTTACATCAAACATACCTTTACTCCTGAATGACATCTTCACCTCATCGCCACGCTCTGTAATAAGGGTAGCAAATTTTATACCCGCTATACTCAACGGATAATTGACCAGCCCTTCAGTATCTCCATTTTGCACATTAAACAGGTTCATTTCTTTTCTCGAGAGCGTAATCAACGCAGCATTGTACTTCCGGAATACCTGCATCCGCTCTATTAGCACATATCCCAAAAACCGCATCCGACTCTCACTCCATGCATCATATACTTCTTCGTGTATACTAGTATGATTAATACCTTTATCCATCAGGTTACCTATCATAAAATGCACGCTAGCCGTGGTAGCAGGAAACTTAAACGAACCAGTATCCGTCATTACACCTACGTACAGGCAGGTTGCAATGTTCTTGTCTATTATTTCATTGTCGCCACACAACCCTATGAAGTCATACACCATTTCGCAGGTGCTACTTTTTTCGGGCATGCTCATTCCGTAGTCCCATACAGGCTTCGGAAATAAGTGATGGTCTATCATCACCTTGGGTTGTGCAGCATCTGTGAGCATTTGCTCCAAATGTTTAGTCCTGTCAAAATCATTGAAATCTAAACAGAATATAACATCAGCCGATTTTAGCGCATGTGCTGCTACCTCTGGTTGGGCTTCATAGTTTATCACGTTGTTACAACCGGGCATCCACTTCAAAAAATCAGGTATCTCACTGGGCGATATGGCTGTAGGTGTATGCCCTTTCAAAGACAAATAATGACTTAACCCCAACATACTACCTATGGCATCACCGTCGGGTTTGTGATGCGTAGTTATAAAAACTTTACATGGTTTTTGCAGTAAAGGAAAAACTTCTTGTATTGGCAGCATGTATATATTATGCAAATCACGGCAATGCGATTTGATACGGTGTGCAAAAATATGGTATCTGAGTGTTATGACAAAAGCAAAATGTTAAAAAACGAAAAATATACTATAACTATCACATCCCCCCCCTTTTAGCGGAAACATCCTCAAACACGTAGCCATAAGGCAATTCACATGCATTTTTAACAATAATCATTGTTTACTCCTAATTAATTTGCATTAATTTAGCATTCTCAAAACACAAATCATGTCCAATCGTACATTTACAATGATTAAGCCTGATGCCGTAAAAGCAGGCAACATAGGCAACATACTCCAGATGATCAACGAAGCTGGTTTCCGTATAGTAGCAATGAAATACTTACAAATCAGCAAACAACAAGCAGAAAAATTCTATGAAGTCCACGCTGCTCGCCCTTTTTATGGTGAGTTAACTGAATTTATGAGTAGTGGTCCAATAGTTGCTGCAATTCTTGAAAAAGATAATGCAGTAGCTGATTTCCGCAAGCTTATAGGCGCTACTAATCCTGCTCAAGCTGAAGAAGGTACTATTCGTAAAAAATATGCTACTTCGGTAGGCGAAAACGCAGTTCATGGTTCGGATAGTGACGAAAACGCTGCTATCGAAGGTAGTTTTTACTTTAGTGGTTTAGAGCGTTTCTAAGTATCACACGTTAGCAAAATACTGCAAAAATGCCCACATCCCTTTTAGATGTGGGCGTTTTTTATGTCGTTAATACACCTCAAAAACCCAAAAATAAAACCGGGTAACGTCTTAAAGACATTACCCGGCAAATAGCACTACAAATTATTCTGTTTATTTACCCACTACAAAGTGGAACGTTTTGGTTTCACTTTCACCGCTCACTTTCAGCAAATAAGTGCCAGAAGCTATGTTTTCGCCAATAGTTACCTCATGTTTCAGATTGCCGTTTCTCACTGTTGTGAATCCTGTGTATACCTTCTGACCCACTACATTCATCACCTCTACACTTACCACTTCACCATTTGTAGATGCAATAGTGCCACTAAGCGTAAAGCTACCCATGTTTGGATTAGGGAATAAAGAGAGCGCAGTTTCAAAGTTGTTTACATCACCTACAGACAAGTAAGTGCCACGTATGATTATCAAATTGCTTGCAGCTACTGAGCCTAGGTCACAAGCTGGAGTACCATTTACTCTGCAGAATACAGAATCATCATCATACACCTCACGTGCATATACTGAATTTGTAGCGCCAGGTATCAAATCACCATCTACAAACCACTGATAAGAAGGTGCACCACCAGCAGTAGTAACCTCCGCATAGAATGTCACCACCTGGCCCAAATAAGTAACAATAGTATCAGATGTAGTAGTAATATTTACAACAGGTATCACATTAGGATACACATTTATAGGCTCATTGATGTAAGCTGGGCTAGGCAATGCACACACATCGTCACTATTAGTCATGTAGCAACTGATCACATCGCCATGAGTGGGAGTATAAGTATACACAGTATCACCAGTGCCCACATTCACACCAAATAGCTGCCACTGATAAGTTGGCGACAAACCGCCATTTACATGATATGCTCTGAATGTGACTGGCACTCCGGCGCACAATGTATCAATACCGGGAGTACGGGTTACTGTCACTGATGCAGGCAGTGGGAAGCTAACTCTGAATGGCTTTGTAGTAGTACATCCAGATACTGCCGTGTAAGAAATTGTAGTAAGACCATGAGTAACACCGGTCACTATACCTGTTGTAGCTACTACAGATGCTATCATAGCATTGTTGCTGCTCCACAGTCCCCCAGTGGCGACAGTGAACACTGTATCTGAGCGTCCTTGGCACACACTATCAGCACCTGTGATAGGGGCAGGTATGGTATCAACAATTATTGGGGCATTTACAAAACATGCATTAGGCATAGTATAGGTAGACACGTAAGTACCTCCTACAGCCAACCCCGTTACAAATCCAGCAGAGTTGATAGTAGCACCTCCACTTATCGTCCATACCCCACCAGGAGTAGTGTTCGTAAGTGTGGTTGTAGAGCTACCATCACAAATTGTGATACCACCAGTAATAGGAGGTGGTGTTTGATTGACGGTTACTGTGTATACCGCAGGGTTACATGCTACAGTGGAATAAGATATCGTAACTACGCCCGATGAAACACCTGTAACCACACCAGTAGCCGATACTGTAGCTACCGTAGGGTTGCTACTTGTCCATGTACCACCGGTAGTACCGTTACTAAAGTTGGCTGTATATCCTGTACACAGAGTTGCTGTACCACCCGATATAGCTGTAGGTGGAGTACTTACCGTAAGCACAATAGACGCATTACATCCTGTACCCAAAGTGTATGTTATAGTTGATGTACCCGAAGCGGCAACACCCAATGCTACACCAGTCGTAGCATTAATCGATACTACACCCGGCAATGTACTAGACCAAGTACCACCCGTAACTGAGTTAGAAAGCAAAATAGACAACCCTTGGCACAAAACCGGACCACCTACAATAGGGCCAGGAATATCAAAAATGGTAACGTTGTTTGTAATAAAACACCCTGTTACAGGATTCGTATAGGTAATATTGGTAGCACCATTAGAGACACCTACGAAAATACCAGTTGTAGAACCTATTGTTGCGATAGATGGACTAGCACTTGTCCAAATACCACCAGGAGTAGCAGAGAAAAGTGTATCAGAGAATGTTTCACATGCATACAATCTACCAGTGATGTTGGCAGGTGTAGGGTCTACTGTTACAATTTTGGTTACAGGAGAACAGCCAGGCACAGAATAAGATATAGTTGCATTTCCAGCAGATACACCAGAAACCACACCAGTAAATGTATCAATAACTGCACCAGGAGTACTACTGAACCATAATCCACCGGGCGACGGATTGCTCAATGTAATAGTAGTACCCGGGCATAATCTGGAAGGTCCTGTAATCGCACCAGGAGGCACTACAACATTAATTGTAGTTGTTCTGCTACATCCTGTAGGTAGTGTATAAGTAATATTGACGGTTCCGCCTGATATGCCACTAACCACACCAGTTGTGAGACCTATAGATGCCGTTGCAGGATTAGAACTTATCCAAGTACCACCAGCTGTAGTGGAACTAAGCAATGTAGATGAACCTATACATACAGCACCAGAACCAGTAATTGTAGCAGGAAGCGGGTCTACAGTTAACGTCACGGTATAGACTTGTGTACATGTAGTTGTTGAATTCCTAATTGTAATTGCTCCAGTATATACATTGGGAGCTGTAGTTGCTGGTACATTTACCAAAATAGGACTTGCAGGCAAAGCTGCAAACGCGCCCACTGTTGAAGGACCTATAGGAGACCAGGTCAACGTGTATTGATTAGGAGCACCTGTGGTACTGGTGTATGCATAACTAAGGATGGATGCACCACTGGCGTTGAAACAAGTGTTGTTATTCAAAGTCAAACCACTCATAGAAACAGTGTTAACTGTATAAGTATTTGGAGTAGTAGGGGGAGAGGTTATTGCATTTACATTGACAGCAGTAAGACCAGTTGAAGGATTACCAAATATGGCACCTCCTGTGGTTTGTGCAACTACATAATAAGAAATCACGTCTCCAGCAACTACACCACCCATTGTAGCAACATTGATTGTAAATGTCCAAACACCGTTGGTGGCTGTACCTGAAACAAGCGTACCTGGGTTACTAAACCAAGCACCTGCACCTTTTCTGAAATATACTCTTGGCACTACCGGACCTGTTGTTGGTACTCCAGCGGCTGATTCTATAGTCACAGGTGTAAGTATTATGTCTCCATCACTACAAGTGTTAGCAAGAGCCGTATATGTAATTCTATTGGGCAGCTCGTGGGCACCTATGGTAGGTGTTGTTGCACTTCTAGGTGCATTGTCTATGTCTACTGTTATAGAAGGTGCCGCAATAGGGATACCTGCCACAAGTGGATTATTGGCTGGTAACAACTGTAAATGAAGATCTGTAGGTGAAATAAACAAAGGTGTCATTGTAATAGAATTCAGGTTGCCACCAAACCCAGCCTGAATTTGAGCAATAGTTGTTCGGTTACCACCCAAAAAACCTAAAATTCCACCTGCTGATGTGATATAGTTGTTGTAATCTATTACTGGGAAAGTAGTAGCTGGAATAGTACTATAAATTGCATACCTGTTACCAGCTGTCTGATTGTTCGAAAGAATGTTATTTCTCATATTAACTGCACCTGCAAGTATAGTGCCTACAGCAAATGGCTCAAAACCAGCAGCAGCGTTTGTAAACGCACCAGTTGAATTTGCATTTAGCTGTACAGAATTATAATGAAAATTTACTCCATTTCCACCATCCATAAAAAAACCATGGGCGTTATTACCTATAACGCCCGACCCTGGGCAAGTAACATCTGTAACAAAATTATTGTAGATACTTACGTTAGTAGCAGTAGTATTCAAGTCCAAATAAATACCATATGCTCCGTTCGCTACGGTATTAGATATGTTAGTAATCTTATTTCTTGTGATCGTAGAGTTCGCAGCTTGGAAAGAAAGAATAATACCCTGAACAGATGTCCCTCCATTGATACTCACATTACTGATTCTATTTTCAACAATATTTGTATTGTTGCCATTGTTTATATGAATACCAGAAAAACCTAGACCTATACAGTCGTTGTTGCGGATAACCCAATTATTATCTAATGCAGCTGGTCCGTATGCGTAAATGGCAGTTTGAGCACTGGTAACATTACAGTTTTCAATAGTGTTATTTGAATTCGGTGCTTCTCCTATACCAAACAAAGTAACGCCACTACCAGACGTAATTGCAATACCCACATTAGTAGCAGACATCCTGACATTACAATTCTTGATAGTATCATTAGTAGCACCCACTGTAGTAGACGGACTACCAAACCTTATTGCTGCTGACCCGCCAGTGAAGGTCGTATTTTGGATAGTCAAATCCCTTGTTGTTCCACCCACGGTGTTCGAACCGTCAAAAGTCACATTTCTTGCACCAAAAAGATGTATTATTGAAGTACCACCCAAATTACCTGTTATCACAGGACTTACGCCTATAGCTGGTTTTATGCGTACCGAAGTATAATTTGCAGGTAATGCACTCTGATTAAGAATTGCAGTTGCAATTTCAGTAGTACCTGCAGTCAAAGATATGTTGATGGCTCCTTGATGTGTACCTGCATTTATGGCGTTGAACGCAAGCCTTAACTGTGTGTAAACAGTTGGACCTACTACTCCAGCTGTTGCTGTTACAGTAACCTGCGCATGAGCCTCCATTATACCCATCAACATAAATACACCAAGCACAAATACCTTCATAGTGCTGCTGATTGAGTTAATAAAACTTCTTTTCATAAACCTTATTTAAAATTTGCTCCAATAGCGTTTCGGAAAATTATAAATCCAAAAATAACATTTTTTTTATTCCATGCAACGACTTAATCAAAAAATCAATGCTCATTGTACCACAAAATAGCTACTATCAACCGAATATATACTTTTGATTAAACCGAAAAGCAAGAAAGAGGTCGAAATACCTACAGTGTTAATATTGAGGCTATACCCATAGGCGCAAAAAACGGAAATAATGTTAGCGACTACCCTTCGATTAACAGGTTATTGCTTGTGTTGACCAAAAAAGAGGTAGATAGCCTACTTCCTAGCTGATAACTGTTGAAAACTGAAGATCAGGTAATGGTGCGAAAAATGGTATACCGAAGCATTACTTCAAGTAAAAGTGCTAACAGCGCAATAGCAGCAAAAGGGAAAAACAACTCGGCATAATGCTTAAAAGAAGTAATATCTATTTTCGTTTTTTCCAGCTTATCGATATCCTCATATACACTAGCCAAAGATCTATTGCCAGTAGCTCTGAAATATTTACCCCCTGTTTGCTTAGCCATTTGTTTCAGCAAAGGCTCATCAATTTCCACAGGTACCATTTGTTTCTGTATACCAAAAGGGGTTTGCTGGGGCATTAATGCTTGTCCCATCGTACCTACCCCAATGGTATATATCCTTACTTTGAAAGCTTTAGCTATCTCCAGTGCAGTACTCGGGTCTATAATCCCGGTGTTGTTAACGCCATCTGTCATCAATATCACCACCTTACTTTTACCCTTGGTGCTGCGCAACCTATCTACTGCTGTGGCTAGCCCCATACCTATAGATGTACCATCTGCCACCATTCCATTGCGTATCTGATTCACTTGGTTTTTCAGCACATTGTGATCTATTGTAATAGGGCACATTGTAAAACTTTCGCCTGCAAATATTACCAATCCTATCCTGTCTGTGGGCCTTTGATCTATAAACTTGAGTGCCTGCGCCTTGGCAGCTTCGATCCGATTTGGCTTGAAGTCTTCGGCCATCATACTGCCCGATACGTCTATACTTAGCACCATATCTATACCTTCACTATCTACATTCTCGGTAGTATTACTACTTTGAGGGCGCGCCAAAGCAATACTAAGTGCGGCCAATGCAATCATACGCAAAACAAAAAGTAGGGGCCTAAACCTTGCTCTGCCGCCTGCATTTACCGCCTTGATACTACCCAGCGTAGTGAGGCGCATAGAAGGGTTGTCGTCTCTCCGGCCCCTAAGCTGCCACCACACCATAAGCGGTATGACCAACAGCAACCCAAAATAGAGGGGCTGTGCAAATGTCACATGGTTCCAGTCGCTGAATATACTCATATAGCTTTTTCGGTTGGGGTAGTAGTAACAATAGCTGGTTTAGAACGCTCTATAAGTTGCCTTGCCTTATCTATAGCATCGGTATGCTCATGAGGTAGTGGCTGTGCCTTTGCAAACTTGGCAAGATCGGCAGTATGCAATATACCCGAAAGTAAGTCGTAATAGGGCTGTAATTCGCGGTGCAGCTGCACCTTGTAAAGTAGCTCATCAGTAGTTAGCTCCATTACCGCAGTGTTGAAGCGAGCCTCGAGATAGTTCCTTACAATATCTGTGAGTGCTACATAATATTCTTTTACTTGCTGTTTTTGCCACAGTTGCTGTGCCTCTAGCTCTGCCAGCAAACGCAATGTGTGCTCTTGCAGTGTTTCTTTCGGGCCTTCAGGAACCACCACAATAGGCTTGGGC
>CAMDNC010000125.1 GCA_945902755.1 Flavipsychrobacter stenotrophus | reverse complement strand
TGTAAGTGTTGGTATGCACTTCGAACTAAGAGCATCTTTTTTCGATTATATAGCTAGTAATGAATATTGTCTTATTGGCAGTGTCATTTCTGTTTATACAGGATAAGGATATGCCGACAAAGTTTTCATTTTTCGAAACTTTGTCGGCATAGTAAGCAGTATATTTTAGCCGTATCCCATATCATAGGTCATGCTAGTCCTTGGCGCCATTGTATCTCCAAATCATACTTGTTTTACGAATGCATCGCAGGAAATAAATAGCACTTACTTTAGTAAACTTTCGACAATAGTAAGGTCTCTTGGCTTGAAATTGTAAGATTGTAGTTGATGTTGAGAATAAATCATACCCTTAGTGCTGTGATACACATTGATGTATTTTGCAACACTTGATCTTACAAATACCAAATAATACACTGGAGTAGAGCGATTGATGATCATGTCATTTATTTCTTCACCAGACACAATTTTCATTGGGAAAGAATAGAACTCTTTTAACGCTCCTTCGTTTTCATCCTTGTCTTTTTCTTTCGATTTTCCAGTAAAGACGCTATATTTATTGTTAATATAATCGGGTATGTAAAGTGTATCATTTTTTAGACCCTTTAAAATATCTATTTGCTCATCTCCTTTTATATGCACTCTTGTTTCGCCAGCCATCAGTAATTTGTTCACAGTTATTAGTTGGCCTTTCAAATAACCAGCTCCCCAATTGTAGAATTTTAGTTTATTGTGCATTAAATTACTCAATTCTTTCTCAGGTCTTTTGCGACCGCTAGTTCCTGAAGCGTTCATTCCGGCTTCATCAAGCGACAGTAACATTCTGGTGAAGTATTGATGATCTTTTACTTTCCCTTTCTTCCCTACTTCAGGTATTGAAAGGTCGTAAGTCATATGTATAGTATATATGGGCATTTTGTCTCTGCCTGTGTGACCTGTGTAGTAGCCTCCAAAAGTGAAAAAAGAATACCCTTCTAACAGTTCATACTTCTTAACTTCTTCAGGCTTGATGATTTTAAATTTAGTTACCGTCCATACATCAGCTATTGCCTTTTCAAAGTCTTGCTGTTGATCATAGTCCTTTGATTGTAGTGTAAAAAGAGTGGTAGTTTTTTTAAGTTCGGCCAAGTCCTCATCAGAAAATTTTCCAGCACGTATGGCAGGAGCAGTCTTTGAACCGACGTTTATTTGTGCATTAGCAATTAGGCATGTAAACGTGAAAAATGCAAGGAGTAGTTTTTTCATAAGTATATTTTGTGGCCGGCGAAGGTATAGCAAACTAGTGGTAATGAACATTGTCGAAACCAATCAAAACAGATGTTTTTCTAATAAAATGTGATTGATAGGCAGTAAACCATGTTAATTTTGCATTAACTACATTAAAGAGAGCATATAATAAGTACTAGTCATTACATCGGCGGCTTCAACATTTTATCGTTTATACACTACCTAAAGCTGTTAAGGCAAAACGAGGCTATCTATTTTCCGCTAACTACTTAGTTTCCCTTATCTCTTCCAAAAATGCAGCTATACTATCGTAAACATAGTTCAACTCACTGGTTGTGATGCAGTAGGGTGGTAAGATATAGATAATGTGCCCTAGTGGGCGAAGGATGATGTGACGAGAGATAAAAAAGCGATAAATACGGTCGCGGAGGGTGCTATGGTAACTGGCAGAGCTGGTGCGCAATTCTATCGCCAATATGGTGCCTGTTTGGCGTATTTCAGCTACAGAAGGATGGTGCGTTATAATTTTGCCAAATGCCGCATGAGCATCGGCTATTTGCTGTCTACTGGCAGTACAAGTATCTTGCAGCAATAGATCCATGCTGGCAAGGGCTGCCGCACATATAGTAGCATTGGCTGTGTAGGAGTGGCCATGATACAGCATCTTGGAGCGATCGTCGTGGTAAAACGCATCAAAAATATCGGCTGTAGCTGTAGTTACACCCATGGGCATAGCGCCGCCTGTAATGCCTTTTGACAGGCAAATAATATCGGGTGAGGTGCTTATTTGTTCGCAGGCAAATAACGTACCCGTTCTACCAAAACCAGTCATCACTTCATCAGCTATAATGAGGGTGTTATATTGTTTAGCAGTAGCAAATAGTTGCTCCAGAGTGTCGGTAGAATACATCTGCATACCCGCAGAACCTTGCACCAGTGGCTCAGCTATAAATGCGGCTACATCGCCCTGCTGTAGCAAGGCTGTAAATGCAGCTAGACATGCTTCCTCTTTGCCAGCACCCGGGAAGGGTATAAAAGCTACATCGAATAAATAATCAGTGAACGAGGCGGTAAATATGCTACGGGCACTTACTGCCATTGCACCAAAGGTGTCGCCATGATAGGCGTTTTCGATAGCTACTATTTTTTGTTTTTTTATACCCTTGTTGCTCCAGTATTGAATAGCCATTTTCAGTGCTACTTCCACAGCGGTAGAGCCATTGTCCGAATAGAATACCCTACTCATACTGCCAGGCAGTATCTGCAGCAGTCGCTCAGCTAGAGCGACAGCCGGAAGGTGTGTAAAACCTGCAAACATACAATGCTCCAGTGTAGTCATTTGCTCATATACCTTCTGCGCTATGTAAGGATGGCTATGCCCATGAATAGTCACCCACCAAGAGGAAATGGCATCCAGATAACGAGTACCATCTTCGGCTATAAGGTACGAACCCTCGCCACGCACTATGCCTATAGCCTCTGGCCATACCTTCATGGGTGTATACGGGTGCCATGTTACATTGCTGTCGCGCTGAGATATTGTGCTCATTGGTAGCGTATTGGATAATATTTATTTAGCTTGTTTCAGGGCTTGCATCATCACAGTAGTGAACGTTTCCCAGGTATATTTTTTCTTTTCTACCAGTAAGTTTTCTTGTAGGTCTGGCAAAGAGTTGGGTTCGTAAAACTTCAGTATAGCATCGGCTATTGCTGTAGGATTGGGTTCTGCCACAAAGCCCACTTTGCCATCTGGCACTACCTCTGCCAGTCCACCCACATTAGTTACTACCATTGGTTTTTCGAAGTGAAAAGCAATTTGTGTAATGCCGCTTTGGGTTGCATGTTTGTAAGGCTGCACCACGAGGTCTGCCGCGCTAAAAAAGTAACGTACCTCGCTGTTGGCTATAAAGTCGGTGGTGAGGTGTACCTTGTTTTGCAGTTGGTGCTGGTTTATGATATTATTGTTGGCAGTTTCTACATCTTTGTTGTAGTATTCGCCTGCTGCTATCAGCTCTATCCCTGCTGCAGCTACACGTTCATCGGCCATGGCTTGCAGCAGCCAGTCCAGCCCTTTATATTCACGAATGAACCCAAAGAATAGTATGTATTTTTTGGTCGGGTCTAGTTTTAAACGAGTACAGGCATCGTGCTTGCTTACTGCACTGTTGTATATGTCATATACAGGGTGAGGGGTAAAAAGAGCTGGCTTGGTAGTAAATGTTTGTACATCTTTGAGCACATCTTTGCTCATAGTCACAAAGGCATCTACCGCCTTTATGAAGTAATGGGTAAACTGTTTGTCGCCCGGTCTGTGTTCATGTGGTATGATGTTATCTACTATGCACAGTACCTTGGTAGCATTGTTCTTTTTGGCACGCCTCAGTATGGTACCAAACGCTGGTCCCATAAACGGCAACCAGTATTTCACTAGTATCAGGTCATATTGTTCGGCATTCATGGCATTACCCGTTTGCCACCAGTTGAGCGGGTTTACAGAGTTTACCTCGGTGCGTATTTTTAGTCCAGCTGGTGCAGGTTCGTCTGTAAACTGTGTTTTGCCCGGAAACAAAAACCCGGGGTATTGCAGCGAGAAAGACCAGATAGTAACATCGTGCCCCTCTTGTTGCAGTTGGTAAGCCAGTCGCTCGTTGAATGCTGCCAGTCCGCCACGTAGTGGGTGTGCGGTGCCCAGAATGGCTATTTTCATACTAATAAGGTTTTGAAATCTTGTTGTGCCTGCTCATAGTCGGCAGGTATACCTATATCCAAAAAATAAGCATCACTAACATGCCCATAAAACTTGCCTTCGTGTGTATAATGCTCCAGATAGTCTTTCTCGAAAGAGCATTTCTCAGGTAGGTGGTGAGTGAGCAATGCATGTGTATTGATGATGTAGCAACCAGCATTGATGGTGCCTTCATCTCGGTATTGTTTCTCTTCAAATGATATTATCACTCCTTGCTCATTAGTTTTCACTACACCATATCTGTCAAAAGCTTTCATGTTTTTGAGTCCAAGAGTTACGGCAGCGTGGTGGGCAAGGTGTGCTTTCATTTGGGTTTTGAGGTCAGTCATAAAAAGGGTATCGCCATTGAGCACCACAACGTTATCGGCAGCTGCTTGTTGAGCAGCCAAAATGATGCCTCCACCTGTGCCCAGTGGTTCTTTTTCTATCACATAATCTACCACAAATGGCAGCTCTTGTGTAGCCAGCCATTCCGTTATAATCTCATGTTTGTAGCCCAGCGATAGTATGACCCTAACACAGCCCTGTTGTGCCACATACCTGAACAAATAAGCCAAAAAAGGTTCGCCATTTACAGGTGCCATACACTTGGGGTAAGCCCCTATAACGCCCTGAAGTCTGGTACCCAATCCGCCAGCAAGTATTATTACTTCCATTCTGTATTAGTGATTGTTACTGCTATTAAAGTATGCAAATGTAGAAAGTAGTTGTGGTAAAGTGTTGACCAGCGACTCAGTTCCGCATCAAACATCTCTCAATACCCTAAACTTGCATGCTATACTCAATCTCATCACTCCGTTTATTGTACAATAAATTCAAGTAATCTTACCAGCGGCATAATGCACAATGCTCATTTACCTACTCATTTACGAATATTTGGACGGCCTGAAACGTGAGTGGTATCAATAATTTGTGCTGAACAGTAACCACCCAATAAATTCTCCCTTACCCTGAATGTTACTACAATAGTGTAATTCTCTTCTGCCATTTTACTTAAGAGTTCTGACCAAAGCATTTCTCTTTGATCAGAATCAATGTATAACCTATTAACCGTGGGATGATTAACTAGAACTTTACTATTACCACTTATCTTTTCTAAGTAATTTCTTAGAGGTTCATGAAACCCGAAATCAAAATCTAAGTACCGATATATGATTTCGGCAGTAATTATTTCAGGCTTACCTACAGGTATTTTGTACAATAATACTGGTATTGCAATGAGAATAGAAAAGAGACCCAAAATTATTGAGACAAGGATTTTTTTAAGTTTTTTGTTCTTGAGCACTATTCAATAGTTATTATTAAAGATAGTATATCCCCTTTTATTATTGTCACCACATTACTGCCTATACATACATTTTCTGTATATTGTATCATGCAACGTTATGTACTTCTACTATGGCTGCTGGTGATAGCTGTAACCACTAATGCCCAACAATATAAGTTGAAAACAATACCAACTGGCAATAATGCCACCTATAGAGGGCTGAGTGTGGCGGCAGATGATGCGGTGTGGGTGAGTGGCAGTAAGGGCTGGGTGGGCAGGTCTGTAAACAGTGGAGATAGCTGGGTGTTTGGGCAAGTGAGCGGATATGAGCACTGTGACTTCAGGACGGTATATGGACTGGATAGCAACAATGCTGTCATAGCTAATGCTGGCAGCCCTGCCTACATTCTACGCACCAGCGATGGTGGCAAAAGCTGGAAGAAGGTGTATGAAAACAAGGATAATGCTGCATTTATAGATGGAACAGACTTCTGGAATCGGAAACGAGGCATGATGCATGGCGATCCTATAAACGGACGTATGCTGCTGCTGCATACCCGCAATGGTGGCAAAACATGGAAAGAAAAAGGGCAAAGGCCAAAAATGAAAGAAGGCGAAGCTTCGTTTGCCGCCAGTGGCACCAGTATACGCTGCCTCAGGCAAAGCACCATAGTGGTGGCTTCTGGTGGTGTAGTGGCCAATCTGTATTTGTCGCGCAATGGGGGTAGACGGTGGCGTACAATACCTACACCTATGGTAGCCGGCAGTACTAGCACGGGTATATACACTCTGATGCCCGTGGTATCTAGGTGGCGCTGGGTGATAGCTGGTGGCGACTATAAGAACGATACTGCCAGTGCAAACAACTGCTACTACACCCATAACAAAGGTAAAATATGGACTGCACCTGAGCATAGCACACTAGGCTACAGAGAATGCCTTACTGTAATAGATGATGAACGGCCGGCTAAGAAAAGTAAGACAAGAACCATGATAGCAGTAGGACCAACGGGTATGGATATATCTGCAAACGATGGGGTGGACTGGCAGCCGCTAAATGATGAAAAAGGCTACCATGTAATAAAAAGCAGTAATGACCAGCAAAATCTGTTTGCGGCCGGCAGCAATGGTCAACTGGCTGTGATTAGCAAAAATAAATGAAAAACAACATTTTTCACACTGGAATGAGCTATATCGCAGCTGCTTAAAGACATGTTAAATTCATTTTTGCTAAGGAAATATGTGTGATATTCGCATAGTTAAGTGTTGTAGTTTATCTTTTTTGATGAACGATCAACAAAAAAAAGAAATACTATGAGAAAAATTGTAACTGCTATTTTGCTGTTGCTAGCTACGTGCTCTATGATGTGTGTAAGCTGTACAAACGGTGTCAACTCCTCAGATGAGGTTGTCACAGGCGGTATTGACTTCTTTAAAGGCACATGGGACGAGGCATTAGCAAAAGCCAGTAAAGAAAACAAAATGGTTTTTTTGGATGCTTATGCCAGTTGGTGTGGTCCTTGCAAAAAAATGAAACGAAATGTGTTCACAGACACCGCAGTAGCAGCGTTCTTCAATAATAACTTTGTAAATGTAGCAGCCGATATGGAAGTAGGAGAAGGTGTAATGTTAGCAGATAAGTTTGGAATAGATTCTTACCCTACACTCCTATTTACCAATGGCGATGGCATGCAACTGGTTAGAGAGTCGGGGTATCAGGACCCTGAAGAACTAGTGGAATTGGCAAAAACAGTGCTTAACAATAAAAAGTAACAACAACTCTTTATTGTTTTTGTTTGTTGAGAAGATTTACCAATCGTTTAATTTCGGCTTCATTATAGGACTGATTGATGGACTCATACAGGTCTTCTTTTTCCTGACGTGTAAGGTGAAAGTTGAGCGTGGCAGTTTTTTTGAACTCGCGGGGTATATATTGCAGCGTTATAACGTGCAATTTGTTGTCAACATAAGCCGGGGCAAAATCTTTTATGTAATTGTAGCCATAAGATTGAAACGCTTCCCACTTGTTTTGAATCACAAAAAGCGGATCTGCAATCATATTTGCAAGCGAAGATTGGTCGGTGTTGCCAGTCACATCGTTTTCGCGGGTGTCGCGTATTTCTAAGAGTATGGTTTCTCCCACGTTTTTGTTTTGCCAGTCGCGTAGCACATGAAGATATCTGCTGGCTACTTGCACCCCAAAGTTGTCGCGAAGGCCCGCATCCATAATATTCATGCGTGGCTGAGAGGGTAGCCTTACTACTGGCAGCACATAAGGGAAAGTAGCATTCATGCGCAAGGCCGACGTAAGTAAAAGCTGTTTAGCATTTTGCTCGGGGAAGAACGCACAATAATCTACCGCATCTATAGGGGGCGATGGTAGCCGCAGTGAGTATTCGGGTTGGGTGAGATAGGCTATGGGTTGATTGCATATCATTAGCTTGCGGCCATCATTGATGATGGTGCCATTGATGATGAGCTGGGGTATAAGCCCACTATCCTCACGTGAGCTATAATAGCTGATCGGATGGTCAAGCATACCTTCTGTTATGCGTGCCAGCTCGCGCTCAAAGGCGTATCCTCGGTCTTTGGTGTATTTGTAACCTGCAGTTGTTATTTTGTTGAATGGCGAAATGAGGTCTATGCTGGCTAAGGAAAAGATGATAGCATTGAGCAGGTCTTTACCCACATTTTGCTGATACTTTGGCGCATAGGGGTTTTGAAGTAGCCCCATCTTATGGGCATCATGTATATTGCGCCAGTAGGTAGCCCCTATCATACCACCTGATGCGCCAGTTATCATTACAGTATTTTTGAATAGTTTACCACCTGATAAGCTATCTACATGTTGTAACACTCTGAATGTCCAGTAGGCAGATCTCGACCCACCACCACTTACGGAGATCACAACCATCACAGGCTTAGTAGTATCTGCTGCAGAGTGCGTTTTCCACCTGTTGAGGCGGGCTTCTTCCATAGTTTTATCAGAGTTGTAACGCACTTTTGTGAACAGGCTACGCAGTGTGCTGTAATGGTACACCTGCTCTAACGACTTGTGATAATCGAGCCCATATGCTATGCTTCTTAGATCGAACATTTGGAAACGGACCATCACAGACAGTACGACCACAAAAGCAATCCAGCCTATGGTTTCCCAGCTTTTCAGAAAATACTTTAAGGCACCAGATAAACCCATTACAATTGCAAATAACAATAGAAAACCCGCACCTGCTGGCAGACGCAAATAAGGGATGTCTATATAAATACCTACAATAAGTAACAGTACGTAGGCAAAGATGGTAGCGAATGCAATATTTCGGTGATGACGTTGCAGTACTGTAGCCATCACCTCGGGTTCTGCATCAGCATGCTCATCTGCAGCTAGTATAGTAAACTTAGACGATATATAAAACTTCACCACGATGGTGCCACTATCTTTATCTAGCGAGTCGTGCTTAATGATTTTGCGTAGTTTTTTAACTGGTTTTGTGATTTTTTGAAAAGTAGATTTAAAAAAATCTCTGCTTACCCTAAAGAAATAAGCAAAAGAAATAAGCAAAACGCCAGCAAACCCAGTGTAAAAACCTGATTGCAGCGCTATTATATTATTAATATTCATCTGCTCCTCGTGCCACTGGTGCCTCACAGAGACTACTGAGTAGAATATCAAAAACAGGAGCGGAATAATAGAATTGTTAAGGCAATATATAAGAAATGCATGTCGATATGCACCCAAGTAGGGTATTCGCTTGCTATGAATGATGAAAGTGGTAATGTGCCACATCATCATAAACACACAAAATGCACCACCCAGCATAGACATGCTCAGGAAGCTAATTTCGTCCATGTACTCGGGGTAAAGAAAGAGGGTAGATGCACCGAAGTGAGCTGCTAGATTGCCTGTAAAAATGAGTACCAAAACCAGCCAAAAAATGAGCAATAGCTGATACCTGCGGAAGTGTAGCAGCAATAACTGAACAGGTAGAAAAAAATATAAATTCCTGATAAGCTTGCGCATACTATGCTGCGGTTTTTCGGTCAAGCTACACAATAAAAATGAGGTAGCGTAACAAAGTTAAGTTACCAGCAGTGATGGGCAATCAACAATTGGAGGATACATGCAAATTTAACAGTATACATATCAGAACACTACTACTTTTGTTGGTTCTAGTATAGTAGCTACTGAACAAAATAAGTGTAAAACGTTATGCTACCTGCTTCTGAGACACCTTGGTATAGGTGTAAGTTGTTTTGTTACCCTCTACTTTGAAGGTAACTTCTACTTCTTCTGGTTCAAAAAGACTTACTACTTTGTGGCCCAGGCTTTTAAATAAAATGGCAATCCACGATCCTTTACCCGCTGAACTGTTGCGCATTTTTGAATTTGAATTCATAAATGAGTACTATTTTGATTGTTGATAGTAGAATAGTATGATAGTGTCTTAGATAAAGTTAAGGATGTATTGTGTTATGAAAATGTAAAATGGCAAAAAAGTTTTCCACAATTATTAGTAGGTATACTTTCATTTTGGAGTCTATAAGTTCGCTCGTATTTTTCCTGTAATACCTTGTTTTGCTGCGGCTGTATCTCTAGGGGTTACATTAGAGCAAACTAGCATTTGCTATCAAATAGGGCTTTTACTGACAACTTAGTAATAATTCTGATTAGGCGATTGGTTGGTCCATCTGTAGTCATATTGTATTTATTGTTAATTTCCGGTTTGTTTCCGGTGTTTTCATGGTTTTTTTGGTTTAACTCGTTGACTATCAATACTATTCATTTTTGCAGGTTTATGGTGTTTTTGTCTGCTCGGTGTTGTTCTGACCGTGTGCTGTGTTCTTTTCTTTTTCGTTTCAAAAAGAAAAGAACCAAAAGAAAAGGAAATTTTTTGTCAATCGCTCCGCTGACAAAAAAATAGCTCTACGCTGTTATCCTTCGGCTAATGGCGGCTGCCTGGTGCTGGTTTTCTGCCGGTGCATTGCTGCTATTGGGCTTTTTTTCATGGGTTAGGGTTTGGGGTTTATAATTTTTCTACTGTAATATCTTCTTCGGCATCAAAAGGCACCATCAGGGGCTGGGCGTTCTTATATCTATCGGCAGGTG
>CAMDNC010000124.1 GCA_945902755.1 Flavipsychrobacter stenotrophus | reverse complement strand
GTGCAAGAATTTGCACTTGATGTATCGCACCAGATAAATTATATCAATCTGTTACTACTTGTATTTCCAATTGCGGCTTTTGTTTTCAGCTATCATTTCTACAGCTTGTGCTATTCTTTTATTTCTGGTGGCTGATGTTTTAGCTTCTTCTATCCACTCCACATATTCCTTTTTGTGCGAGTTGCTAAAATTGTTATATACCCTGCTTGCAGCTTCATTTGCTGTTAGGGCAATTGCAAAATCTTCTGGCGTTTTAACTGGTTCTGCTGTTTTTAATTTATTTATTTTAGGGGCTTTCTTACCTCCGTCTATCAGCTTTACTGCAGCAGTAAAGTATTTAATCAATACACTATCCTCGGGTAAATCAGCTAATGCGCATATTTTGTTCAGACTGCCCAAAGCACCGTTTTCACTAACGTTAATAATGTTATCTGGGTCCTCCATTAAAGACGCTCTCCAAAACCTCAAAGTACAGTGATTCTTAAAACTTGCCAAACTAACAAAAGATGTACCCTTGTAATCGAAATTCGGAAAACTCCATTTCCATGTCTCCTCTACTTCAGGGCAAACTTCATGTATTAATGTACGTAAATGTGACAAAATAGGTTGTGCAAATGGCGCAGAATTCGCAATGTAAGCATCTATTCTCTCGTCTTTTTTACCCATTTTCTTTGTTCGTTTAATTATAAAATTACAAGTTGATTTTAGTTGGTTCTATTCACACCACCAAGTTAGTATATATTATTTTTAGTTTACTGCATTTCAGTTCTATCCAGTTTAAAAAAAGTTTTTCCACACAACGTATTTTTTTTGAGTGTACCTATTACTTCGCTTTCCGAGATAAATTTTAGTAGGTTTTTTTTGTAATAACGCAACCAGATAAGGGTTGTAGGCGCTCGCTGCAATCGGAGTTGCCATTCTAAAACGAAGATGTCACTTGTTATTTTATTGTTGCTTTTTCGTTCATAAACAAAGATCAAGGGTTTTCCACAGGGTGTGCAAATCATTTTGTTTTGACCAATACTAAAGACGGTACTTTTGTTTTAACACAAAGCGACAAATACAAGTTAATAGAAGGAAGTTTGTTCGATAGATTATTTGGTAAAAAAGTAGTCAAAGAAAGGTCTTAGTACAATGTGCAGTGAAAGGTAGAAGTGAGTGGCCATTCTGTTATTAAATTGATTATCCGTTCAGTAAGTAATGCCCCTCACCTGAATAAGTCTAAAACAAAACTTTTATAAACAACGATTATGCAGGAAGAGTTATTACTCAGAGAGAACAAGGACCGGTTTGTGATACTTCCCATCAACTATCCACGTATATGGGAAATGTACAAAAAACACGAAGCGAGTTTCTGGACAGCAGAGGAGATAGATTTGAGTGACGACCAAAAACATTGGGATGCACTAAATGATGGAGAACGCCATTTCATTTCTCATGTCTTGGCATTCTTTGCAGCTAGCGATGGTATTGTAAACGAAAATCTGGCAGTCAATTTTATGAGCGAAGTGCAGTTGCCAGAAGCTCGTTGTTTTTATGGTTTTCAGATAATGATGGAGAACATCCATTCTGAAACCTATGCATTGCTTATCGATACATACATAAAAGACCCAAAGGAAAAAAACAGATTGTTTCACGCCATTGAAACTGTGCCTGGAGTAAACAAAAAAGCTGAGTGGGCGTTGAGGTGGATAGAAAATGGAACATTTGCCGAACGATTAGTAGCCTTTGCAGCAGTAGAAGGTATATTTTTTAGCGGTAGCTTTTGCTCCATTTTTTGGTTGAAAAAAAGAGGACTCATGCCAGGATTAACCTTTAGCAACGAGCTTATAAGCAGAGATGAAGGGATGCATTGCGAATTCGCTTGCCTACTTTACAGTATGCTCCAAAACAAATTGTCGCAACAACAGGTATATGATATTATTTGTGATGCAGTAGCTATTGAAAAACAGTTTGTAAGCGAGGCAATACCAGTTGACCTTATAGGTATGAATGCGAAATTGATGCAACAGTATATAGAGTTTGTTGCCGATAGATGGATTGAAGAACTGGGATACGCTAAAATCTACAATGCCACTAATCCGTTCGATTTCATGGAAATGATATCACTACAAGGGAAAACAAATTTCTTTGAAAAAAGAGTAGGCGATTACCAGAAAGCTGGAGTAGTGGCTGGTTCGGCCTCACAAAGTTTCTCGCTTGATGAAGATTTTTAGCAGCATGTAAGCTATTTCAACAACAACAAGTGTGAAACGAAAATACCACAAATATCAACCTATATAATATTTTAGTAGTATGGAAGTAGTAAAAAGAAATGGTAAGAGAGAAAGCGTAAAGTTTGACAAAATAACTGCACGCATAGAAAAACTCTCCTACAGCCTTCACAAATCAGTGAACGTGATAGATGTAGCTAAAAAAGTAATTGAAGGTATCTACGACGGTGTAGCTACATCAGAGTTAGATAACCTCGCTGCAGAAACAGCCGCCTCTCTTACTATCAAACATCCAGATTATGCTTTGCTGGCTAGCAGGATAGCTATCAGTAATTTGCACAAAAATACAATCAAGTCGTTCTCTGAAACAATGAGAAAACTATACGATTGTACTGACGCGAAAAATGGCAGAAAAATGCCTTTGTTGGCGGATGATGTGATGGAAATTATTGAAGCAAATGCTGAATTGCTTGATAGTTCAATCATCTACGACAGAGATTTTGGTTTCGATTACTTCGGGTTCAAAACTTTGGAAAAGTCATACTTACTTCGCCTGAATGGCAAAGTAGTTGAGCGTCCTCAGCATATGTATATGCGAGTAGCAGTAGGTATTCACAAACACGACATTAAGAGTGTGCTAGAAACTTACAACTTTATGAGCGAGCGTTGGTATACCCATGCCACTCCTACGCTTTTCAATGCAGGTACTCCTAAACCACAAATGTCTTCATGCTTCTTGCTTACCATGAAAGATGATAGCATAGATGGCATATATGATACGTTAAAACAAACAGCAAAAATATCACAAAGCGCAGGTGGTATTGGTTTGGCTATCCACAACGTTCGTGCTACCGGTAGCTATATTGGTGGCACTAATGGCACCAGTAATGGTTTATTGCCAATGCTGCGTGTATTTAATGATACGGCTCGTTATGTTGATCAGGGTGGTGGCAAACGCAAAGGTGCATTCGCTATTTATTTAGAGCCTTGGCATGCCGACGTTTTCGAATTCTTAGATATTCGCAAAAACCACGGTAAGGAAGAATTGAGAGCTAGAGATTTGTTTAATGCGCTCTGGATTCCTGACCTGTTTATGAAGCGAGTAGAGGAAAATAGCACCTGGAGTTTGTTTTGCCCTAATGAGGCACCAGGCTTGTCTGATTGTCATGGTGCTGCTTTCGAAGAGCTTTACACAAGATACGAAGCAGAAGGAAGGGCCAGAAAAACAATAAAAGCTCAAGAACTTTGGTTTGCAGTGCTCGAAGCTCAGATCGAAACAGGTACTCCCTATTTGCTCTATAAAGATGCTGCGAATGGTAAGAGCAACCAACAAAATCTAGGTACTATCAAAAGCAGCAACTTATGTACGGAAATTATAGAATACACAAGTCCTGATGAGGTAGCGGTATGCAATTTGGCTTCGATAGCTTTGCCTAGATACGTACAAGATGGAAAATTCAATTTTGAAAAGCTGTACGAAATAACCTACCACATAACACGCAATCTTAACAAGATAATAGACAACAATTATTATCCAGTGGAGGAGGCGCGCAATTCAAATCTTCGTCATCGTCCTATAGGTTTGGGTGTACAAGGTCTTGCCGATGTTTTCATCCTTATGCGTTTGCCATTCGAAAGTGATATGGCTAAGTTGCTTAATAAAAACATTTTCGAGACGATATATTTTGCTGCAATGACGGCAAGTAAAGATCTTGCAATAGAGCAAGGGGCCTACCAATCATTCCATGGTTCCCCATTGTCCAAAGGTCAGTTCCAATTCGACTTATGGAATACTCAACCGTCAGACAGGCACGATTGGGAAACGCTACGCAGTGAAGTTATGACACATGGCGTCCGCAACTCGTTATTGGTTGCACCTATGCCAACTGCTTCTACTTCTCAGATTTTAGGAAACAATGAGTGCTTTGAACCTTACACTTCCAATATTTATACTCGTCGAGTACTTAGCGGTGAGTTTATTATTGTGAACAAACACTTATTGAAAGATTTGGCAGAAATTGGTCTGTGGAACAACAGTATAAAGAACAGAATTATTGCTGCAAATGGTTCTATTCAACATATTGACGAAATACCTGCCAACATAAAAGAACTCTACAAGACAGTTTGGGAAATTAAGCAGCGTAACTTGATAGATATGGCTGCCGACAGAGGTGCTTATATTTGTCAGTCACAATCGCTCAATTTGTTTGTAGATAGCCCTACCATGTCAAAGCTCACGTCCATGCACTTCTATGCATGGAAGAAAGGTCTGAAAACAGGTATGTATTATTTGCGCACACAAGCTGCAGCACAAGCAGTACAATTCACCGTAGAAAAACAAGGCAGTAAAGAAATAGAGCCTGTTTTGCCTTCCGCTTCAGCGATTACTGAAAACAATGATATAGACGAGATAACTACAGATTACACCGGTCCTACATGCAGCATGGAAGAAGGTTGTATTACATGTAGCTCGTAAGATAATGTTGGTTTTGCTTTAATATGAATACAGCCTCCTTCGATTGTTTATACTTTCATTGGAGGCTGTTTCCTGTGATAAAAACTAGCCATCTCTGTACAAACAAATGTGAGAATTGAAAGAAAGCCTCTATGGTGTATTTTGGCTGAAATCGTTTAATGATTTTACCGAGAAAAGACAAACGTTCACCGAAAACATGCTGAGTGGCCAAAGTAGTGGTGTAGCTTTGCATTTTTGCTGAATATATAGCAACAATACAACTAAATGGCCCGACGGAAAGAAACAAGTGGCGAAGAATCGCCCAAAGCTAAGATAACGAAGGAGTCGCTGAAGGAAGCAACCATGATATTTAAGTATCTGCGGCCCTACAGGACTAAGTTTATAACTGGTTTGTTTTTCATTACCTTGTCTACGGGCACTATTATGGTATTCCCGTTTCTGCTAAAAAAACTGATAGATAGTGCGCACGGTAGCCTGAGTGATGGTGGAGAAGGATTGCCACTGCCCCCAATGATGGCTAGTATCATTAACGCACTTAATCTGGATAGTTTAGGTGCTACATCTTTTTCGCCAGGAGTTATAGCAGTGACCATGATATTGGTATTGGCATTTCAGATGATATTTTCGTTTATGCGCATCTACTTGTTTACGTATGTAGGGGAGCATGCTGTGGCAGACATGCGGCAGGATATATATAAGCGAATGATAATGATGCCGATGAACTTCTTTGCACAGAGCAGGGTAGGAGAACTATCTAGCAGGATAACGGCAGATGTTAGCCAAATACAAGATGCAGTAACAGGACTGCTGGCAGAGCTACTGCGTGGGGTACTGACGATGATAGGGGGTATTATATTGATATTGTTGATTAGCCCCAAAATGACTGCGCTGATGTTATCGGTAGTACCGGTAGTTGTGGTGATAGCATTGGTGTTTGGGAGGTATATCCGTAAAATGTCGAGGAAGGCACAAGACCAGTTGGCAGAGTCCAACACGGTAGTGCAGGAAACACTACAGGGTATCAGTAATGTAAAAGCCTTCTCGAACGAGTGGTATGAACTGGGCAGGTATCAAAAAAACATAAAAGAAGTAGTGGATACTGCTATTAAAAATGGCAGGTTCAGAGGACTGTTTGTGTCTTTTATGTTGTTTAGTGTGTTTGGGGCTATAGTGCTGGTGGTGTGGTATGGTGCCGGACTGATGCAAGCCAAACAATTATCGTTTGGAGATTTGACGGCATTTGTGGTGTACACCGCTTTTTTGGGCGGTACCATGGCTGGGTTTGCAGAGTTGTTTAGCCAGTTGCAAAAGACACTTGGAGCTACCGCAAGGGTGCGTGAATTGCTAAAGGAGGAAATAGAAATAGTTTCAGATACTGCAGTAGTGGTACAAGATGCCTATAAACTGAAAGGTGATGTGGAGCTGAAAAATGTAGCATTCAGTTATCCATCGAGAAAGGAAATAACTGTGATAAAGGACCTGAGCCTACATGCCCAAAGAGGGCAACAGATAGCCATAGTGGGCCCTAGTGGTGCGGGGAAGAGTACCATAGTATCGTTGTTGCTACGGTTTTACGAGCCTGACAAGGGTAGTATATTGTTTGACGGAAAACCTGCTACAGATATTCCGCTATCGCAATTGAGAAGGCAATTGGCACTGGTGCCACAGGATATCTTACTGTTTGGTGGAACGATATTTGAGAACATAGCTTATGGCAAACCAGATGCTACTGCCGAAGAAGTAAAAAATGCTGCCAGCCAAGCCAATGCAGACGAGTTTATATCTAAGTTTCCAGAGGGATACCAGACCTTGGTAGGGGAGCGTGGCATAAAACTTTCGGGCGGGCAGCGCCAGCGTATAGCTATTGCCAGAGCCATACTGAAGAATCCGGTAATATTGCTGCTAGATGAAGCTACAAGTTCGTTGGACTCGGAATCTGAGGCGCTGGTGCAGGATGCATTGCAGAACCTGATGAAAAATCGTACTTCGTTTGTGATTGCGCACCGACTATCGACCATCAGAAGTGCCGACCAGATACTGGTGGTGGAAGATGGTAAGATAAAAGAAGCTGGTACACATCAGCAACTAATAGCTATAGAAGACGGACTGTACAGAAACCTAAACAAGCTACAATTGTTTGAGGCATAATTGCAAATAACAAGTTGTTATAGGTTATAGTAGTACAATCTCTAGGTGTATTTTCCTACTTTGTGGCACAAACAGTAGTTTTTGAACAGAAATACAATCAGGTTATTATGGTGTGTGCTACTACTATGCTATGCTGTAGACATGCAGGCACAGGTGCAGTATCAGCTAAATAAGGGTTGGTACTGTGCTAAGGCAAATGGAGTACCTAAGGACGGAAAAGTATTGTCGAAACTTACCTACCCACTTACCAAGTGGATGCCCGCCACAGTGCCGGGTACGGTGCTTACCCAACTGCTGCTGAACAAAAAGATACCAGACCCGTTTTATGGGATGAACAATAAGCTGATACCTGATATATATGATTCGGGTAGTGCTTATTATACTTATTGGTATGCGGTAGATTTCAGGGAGGTGCCCAGAGCAGGCAGCAGTGTGTGGCTGCAACTAAGGGGTGTCAACTACAAAGCAGTAGTGTACCTGAATGGAATGCCAGTGAATAGCGATACTGCTGTAGGAATGTATCTGCGACACAAGTATGATATAACCAAACATCTGGCTAAAGATGGTAAAAACAGACTGGCTGTAAAAGTGTACCCGCCAGACCATGTGGGTAACCCCAATGGAGGGCAGGGAGGTGATGGTGTAATAGCAAAAAATGTAACCAATCAATATGTAGCTGGGTGGGACTGGATACAACCTATACACGACCGGAATACCGGAATATGGGATAAAGTAATAGTGGAAAAAACAGGCAATATCGATATATATGACGTGCATGTTGTGACCCATGTACCGGGCAAGCGCAGCAATAGCGATACACAACAACCAGCAACTATTACTGTAAGTGCCTGCGCCTATAATGCTGGCAATAAACCTATTACAGGTAAACTAGTATACGAAATCGATGGACAACACATAGAAGAAAAACTAAAAATAGCGGGTGGTGAAAGGGTGCAGAAAACCCTGCCTGTATGCACAATCAACAACCCAAAACTATGGTGGCCAAATGGCTACGGCAAACAAGAATTGTATGAACTGAAAGTGCAGTTTGTAGCAGATAGTGCAGGATTGCAAGACGAGGAGCGTGAAATTGTAGGTGTAAGAGAGATTACTACAGCATGGAATATGCAGACACAAAGTAGAGAGCTATACGTAAATGGACAGCGAATACTGGTGAAGGGGGGCAACTGGATAGCAAGTGACGCAATGTTGCGAAGCACAAATCAGAGGTATGATGCTGAAGTGCGTTACCACAAAGAGATGAACCTGAACATGATACGTGTGTGGGGTGGTGGGCTTACAGAAAGACCAGAGTTTTATGACGCATGTGATAAGTACGGCCTGCTGGTGATGCAGGACTTCTGGATAACTGCGGACTGTAATGGTAGGTGGTATGATACATACAAGAAAGACGATACTACTATCAGGAGATCGTATCCTTTGGATCATAAATTGTGGTTGGCAACTGCGGCAGACCAAATAGCCATGCTGCGCAATCATCCTTCGCTGGCTATATGGTGTGGCGGAAATGAGATTCGTCCGCCAGCGGATATACTTAAGGTGCTAAAAGATTCACTATTACCGGTAATGGATGGGACCAGGTATTTTTTCGAATACTCCAATCATGATAGTATGTCGTTGAAGGCACATGATGGACCGTATACAATACAGAAAGATAGATTTTTTTGGGAGCATAGGTCTTATGCGTTCAACTCTGAGGTAGGGTCTGTGGGTGTGGGTGATGTGGCATCACTGGAGCGTTTTATACCCAAAGAAAATAGGGTAATGCCCTACTATGACACTGTGCGCAGAAAATGGGTGCCAGATTCGGTGTGGGAGTATCACAAGTACAGTAGTTACGATTCGGCTGTGATAACATATGGTGCACCAAAGGATGTAGCTGATTTTTGTAGAAAGGCGCAATTGGTAAACTATAATCAGTACAGAGCACTGATGGAAGGTGTGGTGTCTAAAATGTGGGAATGGTATACGGGTGTGCTGGTATGGAAAACCCAAAACCCATGGACTGCTATGGTGGGGCAAATGTATGATGTGTATCTGGACCCTAATGCTGGGCTCTACGGACTACAAGCAGGTGCGAAACCTATACATGTAATATATAGACACTATGGAAAACGTTGTGTACTGGTGGTAAACACCAGTGGCGAGGAGGTAAATGACGCCTGGGTACGAGGCAGTGTGTATGATGAAGCAGGTAGGGTGAAGCTGAGCTTCGAAAATAGGTTATCATTGTTGATGAAGGATCAATGTCTCGAATACAAGTGTTTTAATCAAGAGGAACTAAAGGCTGCTGAAATTGGTGAAAAAGGTTGTTTTATGAGTCTGCAAGTGCTCGATGCTACCAAAACCAAGGTGCTGGATGACAACTTGTATTGGTTGCCAGATAAAAATGAAAGCTATTCGTGGTTGAACGAGTTAAAGCCTTTGAAAGTGCAGGTAACTGCAAAAGCAGACACTAATGGACAAATAGCTGTAACAATTACAAATGAAACTAAGAATGGTATTGCCTTCTTCAATAGGGTATACATTGTAGACAAAATCACTCATAAACGAATTTTGCCTTTACACACTAGCACAAATTATCTGACTGTAATGCCTATGAGTACTAAAGAGCTGACAGTGAAGTGCGAAAATGTATCGAATATGCAGATATGTGTAGAGGGATGGAATACCGGTACAGAATACACCGAAATACAGAAGTGAATAGAATAATACAGAATAGATATTTCGCTGCTCGGTGTATGGGTAAGAGTTGCTTTTTATATACCTTGCAATAGCTATTGGGCTGATTAACGTGTCCATTTTCTTAGGATAAATTATTAATACTAAAGTATGAAAAGAATAATAGTTGCATTGATGTTGGCGTTTCCAGCAAGTGCTTTTGCTCAGAAATCCGACCCCAACATGGGTATCATACCTGCGCCAGTATCGGTTGATAAAGGAAAAGGAGTGTTTAAGTTTACCTCAGAAACGATAGTAATGGTAGACTCGCCCAACCATAAAGCAATGCGCTTTTTTGCAGAATATCTTCGTAAGTCAAATCTTGCATTGAGTGTTACAGATATGAGTAGCCTCGACAAAAAGAAGATAAACACAAATAAGACTATAATCCTTTCGCTCAATTTTAAAGGCGATTTACCACCTGAAGGATATGAATTGAAGATTACTGAAAACAACATAGAGCTTAAAGGTAGAGGTGCTGGAATGTTTTATGGTTTACAGACGCTCATACAACTGATGGAGAAAGGAAACATGGGTACTGCTGATATACCCTGTGGCACCATAAAAGACTATCCCAGATTTGCTTACAGAGGTATGCATTTGGATGTATCGAGGCACTTTTTTGATGTAGCTTTTGTCAAAAAATACATAGACGTGATGGCTATGTATAAACTGAATAACTTTCATTGGCACCTCACCGATGATCAAGGATGGCGAATAGAAATAAAAAAGTATCCAAAACTGACTGAAGTAGGCAGCAAGAGAGCACAAACAAAGATTGGTCGCGCAGCAGGCCCTACTAGTGTTGCAGACTTGTATGACAACACGCCACATGGTGGCTTTTACACGCAGCAAGAAGTGTCCGAAATTGTCGACTATGCTACTGCCAGATATATCAATGTGATTCCTGAGATAGAGCTTCCTGGTCACTCACTGGCAGCACTGGCAGCATACCCAGAATGGAGCTGTGATGCATCCAAAACCTACAAGGTTGGTGAAACCTGGGGCGTATTCGACGACGCATTTTGCCCTACCGACCAGACTTTTAATGCGCTGTATGATATTCTAAGAGAGGTTATGGAGTTGTTTCCTAGCAAGTATATACATATAGGTGGCGATGAGTGTAATAAGGTGTCGTGGAAAAAATCACAGTTTTGTAGAGAATTGATAGCCGAGCAAAAACTTAAAAATGAAGAGGGCTTGCAGAGTTATTTTAT
>CAMDNC010000123.1 GCA_945902755.1 Flavipsychrobacter stenotrophus | reverse complement strand
GTGTACAGAATGCATCAGGCGCTCAACAGCAACATCGCAGGCAGAAACAATCTGTGGGATAGTACCAATCTGGTAATGACTGGTGCGCTCATGCCTATGCCCGATCTGAAACCCATACCAGACTTCAGTGTCGTGAACATAAGCGGTGGTAGTTACCTGGCTAAGAATGCAAATTTTGCTTTCCCCGACAAAGAAATAAGGTTTATCAACCAAACCCAAAACGATACCCTCGATGCGCTCAACTGGACATTCACCAACGGTGCTTCATCGCCTACATCGACCTCTACCACCAATTTCACCAACTCGTTCTCTGAGCCAGGTTGGGTTACTGTTACCATGAAGGCTACAGGTAATAATACCGGTGATACTACAGTAGTGTTTGATAAGAGTGTATACGTTACGGAGCGTACAGGTTACAACACCGTTGCAGGATATTTTCAGGAGTTCAACGAAAGTGGCGACCGTGAAAAATGGCCTATGTTCAACTACTATAATAATGAGTTTAAGTGGCAGTATGCCAATGTAGGCGCGTTCGACAATGCATCGCTCATGTACAAAGGATATGACGAGAGAGTTACAGCTACTTCAGGTCCTATCACTGGTTCTCCTAAGGGCGATTTCGATGATGTGTTCAGCTTGCCTGTAGACCTTACTGGCTGGGGTGGTGCTTGCAACCTTAATTTCTTCTACTCAGGGGCCTCTCGTTCTAGTATATCTACTGCTATCAACGATTCGTTATACATAGACTATACTATCAATAAAGGCACAACATGGACCAGCTTGGCTAAACTAGGCAAAGGAGATTTGTTCAACAAAGGAACAATAACCACACCCTACACGCCTACCTCTACTGCCGACTGGGCTCCCAAAACCATTGCTTTACCTGCAGCAGCTATTACTAACTACACCACTTTCAGGTTCCGTTACAAGCCTGGTGCAGGCTCAAACGGTATTACCAGCAGTGGTAATAATTTCTACATGGATAGAATACACTTTGCATCTTGGCCAGCTAGTGCGTCCGACATAAAACCAGGTGTGGCCAGTGTAGCTATTGTGCCCAATCCTACTGTGGGCGAGGCATGGGTTATAGTAAGCGATGCTAACAACACTACGGCTACTATCACCGTTACAGATATAACTGGCAAAGTAGTGTATAGCGCACAGCAAGCGGTAAAAGGCACTCAGGCTCGTATACTCATACCATCTACCCACCTATCTGCCAAGGGTATTTACTTAATACAGACAGTGACGGGTAGCCAAATGAATACACAGAAGTTGGTGGTGTATTAATTTTGATAGCAAATAAACTTCAGGCGGCAACACTCAGCAAAGGTGTTGCCGCTTTCTTTTTTTCTTTTTGTTAATGATTACAGGTATATCTTTGTGAATATGGATTATCAGATGGAGCCAACACACACTGAATCAATGAACATTGTGACATTGATGCAGGCTAATATATATCAGGGCAATAGCCTGGTGCTGAATAATGTAAACCTAGAAGTAGATAAGGGTGAGTTTATTTACATGATAGGAAAGACAGGTACTGGTAAGTCTAGCCTGCTGAAAACACTATATGGCGACCTGTATCTGAAAGAAGGGGAGGGAAATGTAGCAGGTTTTAACCTCAAAGAACTAACCTGGCAAAAGATTCCATTGCTGCGCAGAAATCTGGGCATCGTTTTTCAGGATTTCAGATTACTTACCGACAGGGACGTGTATGATAATCTGGAGTTTGTACTGAAAGCTACTGGCTGGAAAGATAAAGTAATGATGCGGGAAAAAATAGAAAATGTATTAGCAAAAGTGGGCCTGAAGAACAAGGGTAGTAAGATGCCCTACGAAATGTCGGGCGGAGAGCAGCAACGGGTAGATATTGCCCGTGCACTGCTCAATAATCCTAAACTAATACTCGCTGATGAACCTACCGGCAATCTGGACCCAGATACTACCGATGAAATAATGCAGCTGTTGTTTAATATTTGTCGCGACTTCCAAACCGCCTTCATTATGGCCACTCACGACTACGGCATTATACAGAAATATCCTGCTAGAGTAGTGCGCATAGAGCACGGACAGGTTAAGGAAATAAGTGCTGCAGGTGTGTAAAATGCATAGTACCAGATTTTAAAAGTTTTTAGTTTTATTGTAGATGTAGCATTATGAACAAGTTATTTACGTTCTTGATTTTGGTATTATTATCCGCCACTTCTTGCAAAAAAAAGCAAGCAGACATACTGTCCAAAATTGCTAAAAATACCCAGCAAATAAACAGTAAACTAAAAGAATATACCCTCAAGCAGGCCGATGACATAGTGTCTGAAGATCATGGGGTAGTGATGGGATATTACAGAGATGATGAAGCAAAAAAGTTAAGTACACAGCATTTTGGCACCAAAAGCAGAAGATTTACAGATTATTACTTCGATAATGGTATGCTCATCTACGTTTACAGCGAAGAGTATGTTTACAACAAACCGAATACTTACACCGAAGAGGTAGCAAGAGCAGCAAACGATAGCGACTGGTACGACGACAAGAAGACGATCATGGAAGTAAATAAGTACTATTTTGATGATAATAAGCTCATAAAATGGACCGGACCAGGAAGCAGTGATGTGCCAGTTAATATTGCCGAATTCACGCAACGAGAACCTACTATTTTGGCACAAGCGCTGATTGCGCTCAAGCAACTAGATGCCCAGTAGAATACATCGAAACATTTTACTCTGTATCATCAAGGTGCACTCAACTAACGAACGGTAATACTTTTGCAGTTGTGTATTTTATGTTAGCTATTTGTCCTTTTAAAATCCCAAATTGTCGTAGTTTTGCCAATAAGAAATTTTTGATTGATCACGTAGAGCGAATGTTGCAACAAGAGTCGATAGGAGCCAAACAAAATATAACTGTGCTAGCCCGCTTGCGCGACTACAACCAGTTGCTGAAGCCCAACCTTAGCGGTATGGTGGTGTTTAGTAGTGTTATTGGTTACCTGATGGCACCTGGCATCAATTTTTCATGGGGTGATTTTGGCCTATGGCAACGAATAATTACACTTTTTGCTGGCGGAATGATGGTTACGGGTGGTGCCAATACCATTAACCAAATATTGGAGCGCGATAGTGACAGACTCATGAAGCGCACACGCACTCGTCCGTTGCCTGACGGCAGAATGGGTGATACAGAAGCTTGGATATTTGCAATTTCTACAGGTGTTATTGGCGCATTGTTGTTAGGCTTTTATTTTACGCCACAAGCTGGCATACTTAGTTTCATTTCTTTGTTGTTGTATGCTTTTGCCTACACACCTATGAAGAAAGTGCATCCTATAGCTGTTTTTATAGGTGCCATACCAGGTGCTTTGCCACCACTTATAGGTTGGGTAGCAGCTACAGGGTCTATAGATGCTGGTGGTTTCTTGTTGTTTACATTGCAATTTTTCTGGCAGTTCCCTCACTTTTGGGCTATAGCATGGGTCGCATTCGACGATTACAACAATGCCGGCATCCGAATGTTGCCCACACGCGAGCGCGAAACAAGGTTTACTGCTATACAGTGTATGTTATACAGCTTGGTTCTCATACCAATGGCTATGGTGCCTCCTATGCTTGGCCTTACTGGTATGGGTGGTATGTGGGTAAGTGTAGCTTGCGGAGTGCTATACTTCGCTGCTTCGGTCGCATTTTATGTCAAAAACGATTACAAATCTGCCCGTAGGGTGATGTTTGCTTCTTTTATATATTTGCCTACAGTTTTATTGGCAATTATCATAGACAAGGCATAGGTCACAATGGTAGATGGTTGGGACAATAATAAAGAGGGAAAGAGTAGAGGCGTAAAACAAATAATATGGAACTGACTAAGACACGTAAGAAAATACATCCACAAAAGTTTATGATGTGGGTGGCTATGGGAAGTATGTCAATGGCTTTTGCAGGGCTCACCAGCGGATATGTGGTAAGGCAAGCTCAAGGCAATTGGCGCTATTACTCTCTGCCGGCCATGTTTTGGTATTCCACTATTGCCATTGTCATCAGTAGTGTCACCATGATAATGGCAGTGAAGGCATTTAAGAACCGAGAAATGCCTAAATACAAGATACTTGTAAGCATCACACTGATATTGGGTATCATTTTTGGGCTTTTGCAGTACGGTGGTTTTTACCAGTTGTACCACGAGCTGCAGCAGGTAACTATTAATGGTGAAACCCTAAAACAGGCTGAAACAGTAAGAATTGATGGAAATCCTAGCGAATCTTTTCTTTTTGTCATTGCTGGACTACATTTAGCGCATCTTTTTGGTGGAATTATTGCATTATTATTTGTATTTTTCCGCGCTTTTAGAAAGAACGTAAAAGTATACAGCAGCACAGGGTTAGAGATAGCGGCAACCTATTGGCACTTTGTGGATATATTGTGGGTATATTTATTTGTGTTTTTTCTGGCAAATCAGTAAAAAACTTTCGAAATTCGCACCCAGATCGCAACTAACACACTTTTAAATCAGTATATGTCTCATTCAACAGTAGTAACCTCAGCTCCGAAGCAAAATTTGTGGGAAGGTGGACGTTCACCTTACAACGTCAGTTATGGCAAGATAATGATGTGGTTTTTCCTTTTATCAGATGCACTCACCTTTGGTGCTTTGCTGATATCTTACGGTACCACTCGTTTCTTTAGTGCAGTGTGGCCAGACCCTAACGAAGTGTTTAAAGCCTTTCCTTTTATGCATGGGCAAAATCTTCCCCTGCTTTTCGTGAGTTTGATGACCTTCATTCTTATCATGAGTTCTGTGACCATGGTGCTTGCAGTACACGCTGGACATTATAACGACAAAAAGAGCGTGGCTAAATGGCTTCTTTGGACTATTATAGGCGGTATATGCTTCTTGGCTTGTCAGGCGTGGGAGTGGACACACCTTCATGGCGAAATAGGCGGACTGTGGGGTACTTTCACAGACCCAGCTACACCAACCAGCAGCTTTAGCCATTTCTTCAACAAAGATATAGCCGGTCATGTGCTTAGCACGCAACCAGGTATGGCTATGCAGTCTACACACAACTTCTTCAATTACTTCTTCACCATTACTGGTTTTCACGGTGGTCACGTTACTTCAGGTGTCGTGTTTAATATTCTTATACTGGTAAATACTGTAAACGGTGTTTATGAGCGCAGAGGTCACTACGAAATGATCGAAAAAATCGGTCTTTACTGGCACTTTGTAGATCTCGTATGGGTATTCGTGTTCACTTGCTTCTATTTGTTATAATCTTCATCACTTAAACTATTGCACTCCACAATACTATCTCAAAACAAAACAACTAACAATATTTAACATGTCAGCACATCACAATACAGACAGCATACAACACCTGTACGAAGGCGATCAGTCTAAATTGTATTCAGGGGTTATGGCTCATCACTCAGACATCAACTCATCGGAAAGTAAAACACAGATCAAAAAGATTTGGAAAGTGTTTTGGATTCTTTTAGTTATTACAGTTGTCGAGGTAGGAATGGGTATGTTCTTTAGTCACAGTATTTCTAAGGCAGTCATCAACTTCCTTTTCCTTGCTCTTACTTTGCTTAAAGCAGGTTATATTGTGGCCATCTTCATGCACCTTGGCGATGAGTTCAAAGGATTTATAGCCAGCGTATTGATACCACTGGTATTGTTTGTATGGTTTATTATTGCTTTTTTGGCAGATGGATTCTTTTGGTTGCGCATGAACAATTCGTCGCCATCACGTGAGCAGATTGAAAACGTAGCACATTCAACTAAAAAATGAGTAAAAAATCAAATAGTAGGTTCATTCTAGGGTTAGCGGTAGCGTTTTTGCTACCGCTTTCTTTTTATTTTATTGCCAAGTCTTTGTCAAAAGACAAGATTCACTTACCTGGCAGATACGGCGTAGAGCGTGTAGATAGTAATGTGGTTGATGGCGTACTGCAAACAGACACAATTTATCACAAAGTTGCCGACCTTCAACTTACCAATCAACTAGGCGATAATGTATCGCTTAACAAAGATTTGGAAGGTAGAATAATGGTGGTCAGTTTCTTTTTTATCAACTGTCCTGATGTATGCCCCAAAATGGCTAGCAATATTGGTTTGCTGCAAAAGGCATTCAGAAAGAACCCTAAGATGGAAAATGGATTGGACTACTCAGTTCATTTTGTGTCTATATCTGTAGACCCCACAAAAGATACAGTGCAAGCACTGCGCCTATATGCCGACAGCTATAAAGCTAATCACGACCATTGGTGGTTTCTTACCGGCGACAAACAAAGTATATATAACTATGCCCGCAATGAGCTGAAATTGGCAGTAGGTGCCGGCGATGGTGGTGCTGACGATTTCCTACACTCACAAAAGCTCGTGCTTATTGATGCTAAGAGAAACATCAGGGGTTACTATGATGGGCTAGATGTAGTACAGGTGAAAAAATGTGCAGATGATATGGTACTACTCACGATGGAAAAAGAAAGAAAAAAGAAATAGCCCGTATGGCTGAATTGACAAACAGATTACAACCAGCCCCAAGCAGTTGACATAATTTTGCTCAGTTATTTAAGTAGTAGTAATCAATAAACAATTTTAGTTTTTATGCTAACTCCGGCTTTGAAGAAGAATGATAAAACAGCCCGTTTGCTCATATTGACGGTTTCGTTTGTGGTGTTTGCGGCAGTATTGTTGTTGCACAACTTTAAGTTGAATATAGATCTAGGTTTTGATGTACATGTATTTGCCTTAGCCAATGCAGTTATTAACAGTATCGTTACTTTGCTGCTTGTTTGGGCTGTAATAGCTGTGAAGAACAAGAACTTTGAACTACACAAAAAGTTGATGCTTGCAGCTATTTTGTTTTCAGTATTATTTTTGGTGTCATATATTGCGCATCACCTTTTTGCTGGCGATACCAAGTTTGGTGGCGAAGGAATGATGAAAGGCATTTATTACTTCATTTTGCTCACACACATTCCTCTGGCGGCTATTATACTGCCATTCATATTGTTTGCTGCCTACAGAGGGCTTACTGGTGAATATGCTGCACACAAAAAGATGGTTAAGTACACATGGCCTTTGTGGCTCTATGTCAGCATCACCGGTGTGCTGGTGTATGTTTTCATTAGCCCGTATTACGGGTAATGTATACGTAGTTGATTATTGTTAAAATGTGGATTCTGATTTTGTGAATAATAGCAACAAGAGTAACTTTATAATATGAAACGTTTAGTTTTTATAGTAGTACTAGCATTAAGTGTAGCACCATCAGTAATGGGCCAGGGATGTTCTGTATGTACCAAAACTGCTCAGGGGTTGGACGACAAAAGTGCAAAAGGGCTTAATGGAGGGATTCTTTACCTTGCATTATTGCCATTGGGCATCATGGGTACTTTGACCTACTTCTGGTGGAAATCTAAAGGAACACAAATGTCTTAATATTATTGTAACCTTATTATTTTTTGGTGCGTCTAATGGTGTAGGCATATAATTTTGTGCCAGTGTTGATTTGTGTAATGATGCATTGTTATTGAGTATAGCATCTATCCATACCTCTCAAACTAATATTTATGAAGCACCTATTATCAGGTTTATTAGCTGTCGTAGTTATTCTTTCTTTTTCGTCTTGCGGCATGAACGTTTTGCGTGGCGAGGGTGAAATAGTTACAGAAATGCCTTCCGTCACAGAGTTTGACGCCATTGATGTCAGCATATCATCAGATATCAACATTACTGTGGCAGAGGGTGGAGGGCACGGATTGGAACTTAGAGGTTATGGAAACATTATAAAGCATATAAAAACCGAAGTTAAAGACAAAGTACTGTACATAGAATACGACCTTGACGATACCTGGACCGTAAACGAAGAAGATACTCAGGTGCGCATAAGTGTACCTTCTCTCAAATCACTCTCTTTATCTGGTGCTCCAGATGTCAAAATACAAGGCAATGTAAAAGGAGAGGAGTTTAGGCTAGATGTATCTGGTGCAAGTGAGGTAATCATAGACAATATCAACGTTAATAAATTTGATGTAGATATGTCTGGGGCATCAGAGCTTGATGTGAAAGCAGGGATTGTGAAACAAGCCGCTTACGACATCAATGGTGCAGGTAAAGTAGAGGCTTTCCCACTCCAAACCGAAGAAACAATAGCATCTATTTCTGGTGTGGGAGAAGGCGAGGTAACAGCATCTGTTAAGCTGGACGCAAATATCAGTGGTGCCGGATCCGTGAAATACAAAGGACAGCCAAAGGTGACAGAGCACATATCTGGAGCAGGTAGTGTATCGCCCGCAAAATAGTTGTATGTTTCATGTCTCTGCACTAAATTTATAGACAAAATATTCTTGTCTATGACATTGCAATCAACCTTACGTTCCTTTTTATTGTTCATCTTATTGTGCGCTATATCAGGCGTAGGCTTTGCTCAAGATGCAATCGAGCACATATGGTACAATCAGGAAAAAACCGCCAAAGTGCAAATATTTAAAGCCACTGACGGAAAATACTATGGCAAGGTCGTGTGGCTAAAAGAACCTTACAATGAAGAGGGCAAACCCAAAGTAGATAAAAACAACCCCGATAAAGCAAAAAAAAGTACACCGCTCATGGGGCTGCAGCTACTTAAGGGATTCAAAAAAGATGGTGACAACGAATATACTGATGGCACTATTTATGATCCTAAAAACGGAAAAACCTATAGCTGTAAAATAACTAGAAAAGGCGAAACGCTAGATGTCAGGGGGTATGTGGGTATTTCGCTCTTGGGTCGTACTACCACATGGACCAAAGCCGAATAATTATCAATCTACAGTCCTCTACTATCAGGCTAAACGCTTCACTATAGGCTCCTGCCAGTCTAAAGGAGCTAGTTGCAATATACCAGGTTTTCTACCCACTTTTATGGTGCCCACTATATCGGTCAGCTGCAATGCCTGTGCACCATTGTAAGTGCCCCACATCAGCAGTGTTTCCCAAGATAAGTTAGGGTTGTGCTTTTTAAGGGTAGCTAATTCTGCTATTATACTCAATTGATGGTTGGATGCAAGGCTATCTGTGCCTACACAGATATTTACGCCAGCCCTCTCTAGCATATCTACATCTGGCAATCTATTCTCTATATATAAGTTTGCATTAGGGCACAGGCACCAATATACGTTACTAGAGTGCTGCCCAGCAAATTTTATATCCTGCATATTCGAATAAGTATTATGCACCAGTATCAACCGATGATCTGGCGATAACAACGGCAAATACGATGCTAGCGACCGCTTGCCAGTTGGCACAAAGCCGCTATCATCAATCTTCAGGCTTTGCAGTAAGTCATTTACCAGTCCACTTTTGTTGTGGTAGTATTTGTTTTCTTCTTCACTCTCCTGATTATGGACACTTATGATAGTGGCAGGTGAGTGCTCATTAATAAGCCTGAATAGCGACCGTGATACCGAATAGGGCGCATGTGGCACTATACTCTGTTTTAGTTGCTTCGCATTGATACTCTGCTGGGCAAACGATGCATATGTAGCGGTTGCATACCCCATACTCCTTTCTGCGCCACTATCAGCAAACCCTAACGCCTCTACAAATGTGTGAAAGTGCATTTTGCCCAGAGCTCGCAGGTCTTTAGTGTCATCAGTATTGGCTATATCACCCACAGCCACTACACCATTCAGTAGCATATTTTCAAATGCGGTGTGGCGCGCCTCTTGTTTTTGTTCAGTGGTATAGTTGTTACGGTATTGAGGTATATTCTTCAAAAAGGGTATAAGTCCAGTCCCTTCAGCAGCAACGCCCTTCATGTGCGATAGCTCCAGATGGCAATGCACATTCACAAAACCCGGACAGAGCACACCATCATAACGAATGGTGTCCGCTGTAGGTGTGTCTAAAATATCAGATACTATCCCTTCATCTGTTACGGCCAGTGTAGTGCCTGATGGCATCCATTTTTGTCCGTCATGTATGCTGCTAGCAGTTATCAGTCGCATGTAGGGATGTTTATACTACTAGATATTACATCTAGGACTTAAAATGTTTCAGCAGTATGATCTCTCTTTCATCCAGAAAACGCCACTTACTGCGTGGAAGGTTCTTTTTGGTAAGGCCAGCATACATAACTCTATCCAGTTTCTCCACTACATATCCCAGCGACTCAAACGTGCGCCTTACAATGCGGTTTTTACCACTGTGTATCTCTAGCCCTATTTCATTTTTGCTTTCCAGATAGGCCATTTCATCTATTACAGACTTGCCATCTTCCAGCTCTATGCCTTCCATTATTTTGTCAAAGTCCGTTTGAGTCAGTTGTTTATCCAGTGTCACATGATACACCTTTTTTACCTTACCCGAGGGGTGCGATAGCTTCTGAGCCAGTGCGCCATCATTTGTCATCAGTATCAGCCCAGTAGTAGCTCTATCTAACCTGCCTACAGGGTACAGTCTGCCCACATCTGCACTAGCCACCAGTTCCATCACAGTGCGTCTGCCTTGCGGGTCGTCATTGGTGGTTATAAAGCCCTTGGGTTTGTTCAGCAGTATATACACCATACCTGTTTGCAGGGCTAGTTTTTTACCGCTCAGGGTTACTTTATCAGTTTCATTGATCTTATGCCCAGGGTCTACTATTAGTTCGCCATTTACTTTAGCCTTACCCTGATGCACCAGTTCGGCGGCATCTCTGCGGCTGCACTCGCCACTATGCGCTATGTATTTGTTCAGCGGCATCGGGAAGTTGGCTGCTACCGGTGCTTTTTTCTTTTTTCTTTTTTCCTCTACTACTTCCCACTCATCACCATCATCTTCCAGATACCTATTTTCGGCTTCAGTGTAGGGTTTCTCCTTCTTCTTGTAGAAGTCTGC
>CAMDNC010000122.1 GCA_945902755.1 Flavipsychrobacter stenotrophus | reverse complement strand
CACAGTACATGTACAGACCTAATTGTATCAGCTATTGGTATGGTCCATCATATAACAATAGGTATATTCGTCAAACAACAATCATCAATAATTACTACATTGATAATAGTACCAGAGTGCGGTACAACTACGGGCCTCGTGCAGAAGTGATTCAGGAAGTAACTCGCCAACCTGTGCAAGTATACAGAGTAAATCAGCTAAACAGACCTGGTGCTCCCAGTGTTGGTAGGACCACAGTTAGTTTGTATAGACCATCTGTTAATCGAGCTACGGTTGATGGATCTCGCCCTAATAATGTAATGCAAGCGCCAAGACCCGTGGGCAGAGGACAAGATGCATCGCAAATGGGCAACGGCAGACAGCCAGCTTTCAGGCAAGATGTGCAGCGAACACAAATCAATAGCCAGAATGGAAGAACAGACAGCCGTACTGAAGTAAGGAGCAATCCTGTCAATAGATTTGACAGCCGCATACAAGATGATAATGGAAACAATAGAGTGAACCAGTCTACTGGACGTAATGACAACCGTTATCAACAAAATGACCAAACAAGAGAACAAGCGCCTGTTGACAACCGCAATGATATAAGATCTAATCAGCAGAATTATAACAATAATCGTAATGATACAAGACAGCCATCTGCGCCACAACCCAACAGGTATGATAGTCGTATGGACACCAGACAACAGTCTGTACCTACACCACAACCCAATAGTTATGATAGCCGTATGGACAATAGACAACAGTCTGTACCTACACCACAACCTAACAGATATGACAGCCGTATGGACAACAGACAACAGTCTATGCCGACCCCACAACCCAATAGGTATGATAGCCGTATGGACAACAGACAACAGTCTGTACCGACCCCACAACCCAATAGGTATGATAGCCGCATGGACAACAGACAGCAGTCGCAGCCAAGCAGACCACCTTCTGCACCACCTGCACAGCAGCCTATAAGGCAACAAGCACAACCACAGCCGCAAGCACCGAGTCAGTCGATAAGGTCTCAGCAGCCATCTGCACCCGCACAAAACAACGAGAGCAGACCTGCAGGTGGTGGTCGTAGATAATAAAAAAATAACAATATAGATAGAATGCCCCGATAAAACGGGGCATTTTTAATGGGTATATGCGCTGACAATAGTAAATTACACTCAGAAAAAATGATACAATGCAATACGCAGTAGTAACAGGAGCTAATCAGGGTATAGGGAAAGCAATAGCAGCTATGTTGCTAGAGAAGGGATGTAATGTGGCGGTATGCGCTAGGAATTATGATAAGTTGCTATCTGTAACCAACGAATGGAAACAGCAATACCCTATTGCTGAGATCGTGGCTTGCAAAGCAGATTTGAGTGTACAGACAGATGTTGCGGCATTTGCGAATGAGGTATTAAGCAGGTTTCCGCAGATAGATATGCTAGTGAATAATACCGGTACTTATCAGCCAGGACTGCTAGCCAATGAACCAGATGGACTATTGCAAACGATGATCGGAACCAATCTATATAGTGCATACTGGCTAACTAGAGCATTGCTGCCGGTAATGAAAAGTAAAGCGAAAGGGCATATTTTTAATATGTGCTCTGTAGCAAGCCTAAAAGCATACCCCAATGGTGGCGCTTACAGCATATCTAAGTACGCGCTGTTGGGTTTTACTGATAACCTCAGGGAAGAACTTAGAGAAGATAACATTAAGGTTACTGCAATTTGTCCGGGTGCTGTCTGGTCGCCATCGTGGGAAGGGAGCGGAGTGTCGCAAGAACGAATAATGGAGGCTAATGATGTAGCTGCTATGATATGGGCAACATTTAATCTATCGGCACAGGCAGTTGCAGAAACGATAGTAATGCGCCCTGCTAAAGGAGATTTATAAATATGTTATTGATGAAAATGGGTGAGGTATTTGTAGATATGATGGGTAGGGAGGTGGTGGTGAATTACCCACCACTACGAATAGTTTCGCTAGTGCCATCGCAAACGGAACTGCTATATGACCTTGGGCTGGAAGAAGAGGTTGTAGGTATTACTAAGTTTTGTGTGCATCCTGAAAGTTGGTTTAGGTATAAAACAAGGGTAGGAGGTACCAAAAATGTGAATATACAGCGTATAGAAGCACTACAGCCTGACCTGATTATAGCTAATAAGGAAGAAAATACCCGTGAGCAAATAGAGGAATTAGCACAAATGTATCCTGTATGGATTAGCGAGATAACTGACCTGAGTGGAGCAATGGAGATGATAAAGGGGGTAGGTAGAGTGGCAGGTAGAATTGAACAATCCATAAAAATGGTTGATTCTATATTGTTGAAATTCAATAATTTAGCTAACGAAAATAAATATAAAAGGGTTGCCTATTTTATCTGGAAAAACCCATGGATGTGTGCTGGTGGCGATACATTTATCAGCGATATGATAAGCAGATTGGGTTGGGTTAATGTATTTGAAGGAATTAATAGGTATCCAGAAGTAACCCTTGATGCACTGAAGGGTACAGGGGTAGATCTGATATTACTGTCTTCAGAGCCCTATCCCTTCAAACAGCAACATATAGATGAGATAATGCAAGTAATGCCCCATGTGCAGGTAATGCTGGTAGATGGAGAAATGTTTAGCTGGTATGGTAGCCGGTTGCTGCATGCCACCGGCTACTTTAAATTGTTGATGGAGCAATTAAATCATTAATACTATTGCACACACAGAGGTGTAAAGTGGAACGTGCTACCGTCAAACAGTCCTTTATCGCTTAGCTTTAACGAGGGTATTACTAACAGAGCCATAAATGAAAGCGTCATAAAAGGTGCTTTGAGTGGGGTGCCTAGCTCTTTTGCCTTTTTGTCAATATGGGTATACTGTGCTGCCACAATGTGCCCATCTTCGGCCGACATTAGCCCAGCTACTGGTAATGCCATGTACTCAGTGCCAATGCCGGGAACAGTGACAGCAATGCCTCCTTTACAGTCAATAAGTATATTGACGGCAGCACACATAGATTCATCGTCTACACCCACCACTATGATATTGTGACAATCATGTCCTACTGTAGATGCCAGTGCGCCGATTTTGAGTCCTATGTTGCGTATGAAGCCTAATGCTATGGGTACATCGGGCTGGTAGCGGTTTACCACAGCCATTTTCAGAATGTCTCTCTCTACATCACTCACTATAAGTCCGTCTTTAATTTTGGCAGGTAGCTGTAATTGGTTAGTGACCAGTTGACCTTCTGTAGCCTCAATAACCCTGATGTGGCATTGAGGTGCTGGTGAAAGGATATGAAATTGTTCGATTGTTTTTTTATTAGTGTTGAAGTTGTTGACGGTAGTAGCGGGTAAAGAGGGCAATAGGCTATTTCCGTTTTCAGCTACAATTAATCCATTAATTACTGTTTGTAAAATGTTGAAATTCAGTATGTTGTCTATTTTTATAAAGTCTGCAGGGTCTCCTTTTCGTAGCAGCCCAACTGGCAGATGGTAGTGTGCAACAGGATTGACAGAAGTTGCTCTGAGCACATCATATAGATCGAAACCCAAAGACAGAGCTCTTTTTACAAGTGCATTGATATGGTTGAGTTCTAGTTCATCGGGGTGTTTGTCATCGCTGCAAAACATTACTTTATCGGGGTGTAACCTGATGAGGTCTGCCAAGGCATCAAAGTTTTTAGCAGCACTTCCTTCGCGAATGAGTATGTGCATGCCAGCATTTACCTTATCAAGTGCCTCGGCTAGAGTAAAACATTCGTGGTCTGTAGTGATGCCCGCAGCAGCATAAGCAGCAGCTTCAGCTCCTCTTAGCCCCGGGGCATGGCCATCTACAGGTTTGCCGACAGCATGGGCGGCAGCTATTTTTGCCATTACTTCCTGGTCTTTGTGCAATACTCCAGGGTAGTTCATCATCTCAGACAGATACCATATGTCGGGGTTTTGTAGCAGGGTAGCAACAGCGGCAGCATCGAGGGTGGCACCAGCGGTTTCAAAAGCCGTAGCGGGTACACATGACGGTGCTCCAAAGAAAAACTTAAATGGACTTTGTTTGCTGTTGTCTATCATGTATTGCACACCCTCCATTCCACATACATTAGCAATCTCGTGTGGGTCTGACACTGTGGCTATGGTACCATGTACCACAGCCAGCCTCGCAAACGCAGTAGGCACTAGCATAGAGCTTTCTACATGTATATGAGCATCTACAAAGCCAGGTAGTATGTAATGATCTGGTGCTGTGTCGGTTTCGGTGATATCGGCGATAATGCCATTTTCTATTGTTATAATTGCAGGATAGGTGCGTCTTTGGAATAGATCAATGAGTTGTCCGGATACTTGTTGCATGTAGTAAGTGTTGGTAGTTAATCAAATCAGTTGAGGGTTTCGAAACCTAATCTACCCATTTCTACCTTCATATTTATGAGGTTTGCCATGAGGGTAGCTTTGTTTTTTGCCATATCGGCTATTTCGCCCGCAAAAAGGCTATCTGTAGTATCTATCCATAATACTAGCCAATGGTCGAAATGTTCTTTATTGAGTGCTGTTTTTTTATCAAGGTCTACATGTTTTTTTACTGGGCTGCCCACATATCCTGGTGCGCTGAACAATACCATGTTCCAAAAGTTATACATTATAGGCAGGTGATGGCTCCAATCTTCGCCTATGATTTGGGTGAAGATGTATCCAATTTTTTCGTCAACCTTTACTCTGTCATAAAAAGTATTGACTAGTAATTGAATGTGTGCTACATTTTCAATGTCTTTCATGGCAAGGTGAATAGTTGTGTGTCAAAGTTACTTCATCTTGGATTAGGTAACGAATGATGAAAATCATATTTCGGTACCAGTAACGGAGATTTACATAAACACAATGGCTATTCATTCCTTTCGTAGATTTGAGCAACATTATGTGGCAAGCATACCTGAAAGGATTTAAGGCATATCTGCAACTGGAACGGTCTATGTCTGACAACACTGTACAGGCATACATACGCGATATGGAAATGCTACAACGGCATGTGGAAACTGAATATGAGGGACTGGCTCCAGAAAAAGTACAGTTGCAGCATTTGCAATCGCTGATGCAAACCATAGCTGAATTGGGACTTTCTGTAGCCACACAAGCCAGGGTACTAAGTGGTATCAAGTCTTTTTATAGTTACTTACTGCTGGAAGAGGTGATTCACATAGACCCTACAGATATGTTAGAGGCACCTAAACTTAAACGCTCGTTGCCCCATGTGTTGAGTATCGAAGAAATAGAACAGCTGATAGCTGCTATAGACCACAGCAAACCCGATGGTCTGCGAAATAGGGCTATGCTTGAGGTAATGTATAGTTGTGGGTTGCGGGTGAGTGAACTAACATCGCTCAGGCTGACGGGGCTGTACCTAGATGTGGGATACATAAAAGTAATAGGTAAGGGCGATAAAGAAAGGCTGGTGCCGATAGGTGATGCTGCTATAAAACACATAAGGTTGTATACAACTCATGTGCGGGCTATGATGAGCAACATCAAAAAAGGACAAGAAGATTTTGTCTTTCTGAGTAAGTTAGGAGGTTCATTATCTAGAGTAATGGTTTTTCTGATACTTAAAGACCTAACTAAGAAGGCAGGTATAGAGCAAAATATTCATCCACACACATTGCGTCATTCTTTTGCTACACATCTGGTGGAGGGTGGGGCAGACCTGCGAGCTGTGCAGGAAATGATGGGGCACAAAAGCATAACCACCACCGAAATATACACACATCTGGACCGAACATACCTGAGAGAGACATTAGAAAAATACCATCCCAGATACCAATAATGAATTGATTACAGGTCTTTAATCATCCACAGATCGCAACCAAAGTGGCCGGAATTTCCCAACGGTTTACTCAAATAGGTGAAGCCACATTTTTCGTACAGCTTTACAGCATTACTTAGTTCGGGAAGGGTTTCCAGATAAACCTGTCTGTAACCTTTTTCTCTAGCTATGGCGAAACACTCGTTTATGAGCATTTTACCCAGACTTTTGTTGCGGGCTTCAGGCGAGATATAGAGTTTTACTATTTCGCAGCAGCCATCTGGTAGACCATGTGTGGGGTAGATACCAGATCCACCCACTACTTTGCCATCTATCTCCAGAATACTGTATGCAGAACCTTGTGCCGAAAAAAGCGAAAAAAGATCGTCGGTGGTAGGGTCGTAGTAGACTGTGCCGGGTTTGTTGGCACCAAACTCTGTCAGTACTGCGCGTATTATAGCAGCAATGGTTGCGTTATCGGCAGCTGTGATAGGTCTGGTGTTGATGTGGCTCAAGCAGTATGGTATTGGGGAATAGCTCTATTTACTTTTTTACTATTCTGTCAGCTTCTTTTATGTTGTAAAAACTATTTACCTGTGTGAGGCAAGTAACGGTAAGGTCGTTGATGCATACATGAGGTGGTAGGGTTGCGCAGTACCATACTATGTCGGCTATGTCTACAGCTTGCAGTGCATTTACGCCATTATACATGTTTTTGGCACGCTCCTCATCGCCTTTGAACCTAACCAACGAAAATTCTGTTTCTGCCATGCCAGGGTTTATGGCGGTAACTTTAATGCCATAAGGCAGCATGTCTATACGTGTAGCCTGTGTGAGTGCATCTACCGCAAATTTGGTAGCACAATATACATTGCCATTTTTGTACACCGATTTGCCGGCAGTAGAGCCAATGTTGATAATGTGTCCACTGGTTTGCTCGCGCATCAGGGGGGCTATCTGGCGTGTTACATAGAGCAATCCTTTCACATTGGTATCTATCATTGTTTCCCAATCGTCGAGATTACCCTCGTCGATGGTTGATAATCCGGCTGCTAAACCAGCATTGTTGACAAGGATGTCTATATGGTCAATCTGTTTTTTTAGATTGTCTATTGCGGCTATCACTTGTGCACTTTCGCGTACATCAAACACCAATGGTATTACCTTAACTGAGTACTGGGCTGTAAGATTTTCGGCAAGTTCTTGAAGGCGTTCTGCCCTTCTGCCTGTGATACAAACTGTATATCCTTTGCTAGCAAAACGCTCTGCAATAGCTTTTCCGAAACCCGATGTGGCACCGGTGATTAATATAGTTTTACTCATTGTGTTTAGTTATAGACGTAAAATGTACATAAGTGCAGCTTATCTGCAGTTATACCTTGTTGATTTATTTATTATTCTGCATCAATTCTTCCCAATATTCTGCTGCACGGCGGGTGTGAGGTATTACTATAGTACCCCCTACAATATTGGCTACCGCAAATATTTCGTAGATTTCTTCTGTATTAATGCCCTCATCATGGCACTTACCCAGGTGGTATTTTATGCAGTCGTCGCAACGCAGCACCATGCTTGCTACGAGACCTAACATTTCTTTGGTACGGGTATTGAGCGCGCCGTCGGCATAAGTGTTGGTGTCTAGGTTGAACAATCTATTTATGACTTTGTTGTTTTTGCCCAGTATCACTTCATTCATTTTTGCTCTGTAGTCATTAAATTCTTGGATTTGACTCATTATTGTGTGTTTTTATAGTTTATAAATACTTACAGCGGAAATTTGTTGAGGTGCTTATTGAATCATTTGTAAGAAGGTGCTGAGCCCTTTTATTTTGCTTTCGTCTAACAAGTATTGTATATTTTTTTTGTAATAACGTTCAAGGCTGTAAGCAGGAAAAGGATTTTGTGCTATCACTGTCTCTATGTGTCGCAAACCAGCTTCATTGGCAGCATCAAATCGCTCCATGAAACCTGTAGTTAATTGTTTGTTAGACACCCATGCTGCAAAAACAAAATCGAGACCAGTGAATGATTTCCATGCGGCAGACAAATCGTACACGTATTTGAAGTTGGGCAATTGTTGTAATGCTCTATCGCCTATGATAACTCCTGCTGTAGTTCCGTATATTTTAGAAATATAGTCTGTAGGTGCCTGATGGTAGATGATGTCTTTTTTCCAGTATTGCGCTAGCAGTAGTTGTGCTAGTCTTACAGATGTGCGAGACTGATAATCGAGGTACATATCTGTGACCTCTTCAATAGGTACATTGCTAAAAATAGCTACCGACACAACATCACCATCTGTAGCTATACCATATTTGCCCACTATACGTGCATTATCTATACCCGGAATGGCGGCTACAGGTAGTAGTGCCATATCTATTTCTCCATTTTTAAGCTGCTGCGCCAATAATGCAGGATAATCGAGCGACAATTCTATATCATTAATTATGCTACTTTGTTCAATTCCGTATAGCAGTGGTTTAGTATTGAGGTAACTGACAGCACCTACTTTGATTATGGAACTCAAAAGAGACGATTTATTGTACAAATATAAACGCGAAAACGCTATGAAGATTAAATTAACTACTTGAAATTCATGACTAGGCCAATACCTCCCCCAATTGGTGTAACGACTGGTCTCATTTGCATAGAAATATCGCGAGAGATATCAAAGTTACGCAGGTGTGCAGCAGTAATGGCATCAAGCACTTGTACCAAATAACCAACACTTGCAAAAAGTACACTCATATTAAGCGATCGGTTGTAGTCGTCTTGAATTTGTTTAAGTTGTTCTGTGTTATAAACCCCTACATATTCATCTGTAGGATAAGGATTGTTGATTCTACCAATGTACGCTTTGCGATAAGTGTTGTATTCAGTACTGTTAAACACTACAAGATATCCCGCTACAGCTAAGCCTCCGTATACAATAGGTAGTTTCCAGTATTGGCGATTATAGACTTGTCCAAGCCCTGGCAACAATGCAGCGTAGAGCCCTGCTTTTTTGGGGTTGGGTTGCCAGTTGTTTTTTTTTAATGTGATAGTGTCTTTGGTATTTGTGGCTATTTTTTTCTCTGCATTGGTGCTTGTTCCTGTTGCATTTTGGGCTTTAGCTATGATGCTGCAAGATGTTACAATGAGTAGTACATTAAGTATTTGCAACTTTATGAATTTCATGTTTGAGAAAAAATGTTGTGCCAAAGTTAGGAGGTCAATTTCAACTAAATATCAGATGAGGAAAACATACAACGAATATCTAACAATTTTAACAACTGCACTTCAATAAATTGGCACTAAATTTGTTTCCATCAAGAAGCGTGGGTTAGTTACCTTGGTTCACCGCATCGTTCTCTCACTACCACTAATGAGCCGGGTGGAAAAATAAAATAACAATGAAAAAAATAGTTTTGATGTTGTTGGCTGCAGCTACATTGGTGGCCACAGGTTGTACCAGAGTGGGTCCAGTAGGTCCACAAGGACCTCAAGGTCAGCAGGGACCACAAGGAAATGCTAATGTTATAGGTTCTAATCCATTTACAGTATCATCTTGGTCGAGAACTGGTAATACCTATTTTGCTGATTTTACCAGCTCAGACATCACTGCAGATATAGTGGATTTTGGTATAGTATCTATTTTCAAGAGCTATGGCACTAACGAATGGTCTCCATTGCCAGATATAAACGGAAGGACATCTACTGTTTTCAATTTTTATGATGGCGGATTTTCCATTTACATACAAAACTCTGACGGTAGTGAGCCTGCTTTTCCTGGTAATGTTACATTCAGAATGGTAGTTATATCTAGTTCGCTTCGTGAAGCAAATCCTAACACAAACTGGAAAAGCTATTCAGAAATAATGAAAGTGCTGAACAAAGAACAGTCTGCGGCTGCCAATAATTAGTAGCTGAAAGCAGTAATACATAACGAATTGAAAGGGCAGACTTTTTTACGGTCTGCCCTTTTATTTTGTTTGAAAAGAAGGAATTATTGTGCTATGCCGCCTTCGATACTTATTTTGAGCGATAGTCCTTTAGCCCAATCTATAATGGTTTGTTTTTGTTCTGGGGTGAGTACCGCTTCTTTGTGTATCCATGTGTAGCTGTTCAGCGGCATGTCGCCTTCTTCCAGTTCATGTACTATTTCTTTTAGTTTTTTCAGTTTGCGCTTGGCAGTATAAGTGGCATACTCAGAGAAGTTTAGTTCATCTTTGCCTTCATGTACATGATCGTCGAGCCATAGGCGCACAGGCTGGAAATTGCTATACCATGGGTATGTGGTGTTGTTGCTGTGGCAGTCGTAGCAAGCCTGATGCAGTACATTGGCTACATTTTCTGGTACTTGATGGGCGGCTACTATATCATTGGGACCAGTTGTTGTGCTAGTGTTTTTGGCTGGTCTGTATAGTTGTAGTAATATAAGTGATGAAAGTGCACCAATTCCAATACCTTTTATTGCCTTGTTCATAATAGAAATGTAAGAAAGCTGCAAGTTACAATTGCTCTGCTGAAAGATTTGTAATAAGCGGAAAACTTTTTGTGAGATAAGTATATCTGAAGAACGATGAGATAGCTTATTTTTATACAATCAAGTGGTATATATGAGGCAAAGAGTCTGTTTACTTTTGTTTTTGGTCACATTAGTGTATTCAGGAAGTGTGGAGGCACAGCGGTCTTACGATTCGCTATTTCGGGCAGCGATGGGTGGTAACATCGCTGCGCAGGTAGATTTGGGGGATATATATCACTATGGATTAGGTATTCCCCAAAATGACACTGAAGCTCTGAAATGGTATAAAATGGCAGCCGAAAAAGGTGATGCTAATGCGCAGTGCAACATAGGTTATATGTACGAGTATGCGCTGGCAGGGCTGGCTACAGATAACAGAGAGGCGCTGAAATGGTATAGGAAATGTGCGGCTCAGGGCAATGCTAGGTGCGAATGCAGCATAGGTAATATGTATGAAAATGGAAAGGGGGTTAATGTAGACTATGAAGAAGCCCTGAAATGGTACAGATTATCGGCTGATAAAAAATATGATTATGGCTATCTGAATGTGGGCAGGATGTATGAAAAAGGTCTGGCGGTGCCACAAAGTGATACAGAGGCACTGATGTGGTACAGATTGGCATCGGAGGGGGGCAATGCGGTGGCACAGGGTATGTTAGGCTGGATGCTGGAGCGGGGTATAGCCACTAAACCCGACACTGCTGAGGCATTGAAATGGTATAGGAAATCGGCTTTTAGTGGTGATGCTACCAGCCAGAATAACCTAGGGCGTATGTATTTTTTTGGGCTGGGGGGGCTAACTAGAGATTATAAACTTGCAGCAGAGTGGTTTCATAAGGCAGCTAGAGCGGGTAATGTGTTGGCGCAGTATATACTGGCTCA
>CAMDNC010000121.1 GCA_945902755.1 Flavipsychrobacter stenotrophus | reverse complement strand
TTGTTCAGCGGCATCGGGAAGTTGGCTGCTACCGGTGCTTTTTTCTTTTTTCTTTTTTCCTCTACTACTTCCCACTCATCACCATCATCTTCCAGATACCTATTTTCGGCTTCAGTGTAGGGTTTCTCCTTCTTCTTGTAGAAGTCTGCTGGGGTTTCTCTGCGTGGTCCCGGCATTGGTTTGTCCTTACCATAAGCGTAAGGTTTCTTTTCTGGTCCTCCACGCTTTTCGTCTTTGTTATAGGCCTTTCTGAATTCCTTTCTTGCTCCGCCTCCCTCATTGCTGCGTTCGCTTCTTTCTTGGTAGGGGCGTTTACTAGCACCCTCACCACCCGCATCACCCTCAGTTCTGGAACGGCTATAGGGTTTGCGCTCACCACCCTCACTTTTGCCATAGGGTCTGTCAGCGTTTTCTCTGCGGGGTGGTCGGCTATCGCCACTGGCACCATAAGGCCTGCCTGGCGCACGGTCTGTTCTAGGTTCTCTGTTGTATGGCTTGTCCGATGATCTGTCGGGTCTGCTATCTGGTCTGTCAGTACGGTCGCTGAATGGTCGTTTGCTGTCTCTGCCAGTATTACTTCTTCTTTCGGTGTTATACGGTTTACGGTCTGGCGATCCACCTTCCGTGCTTCTAGCACCATACGATGGGCGTGCAGGTCTGTCTCCTTCTGTAAAGTTACTTTTACTAGGTCTATCAGTACCTTCAGATCTTCCTGCCGGTTTGCCGTAAGATTCTTTTTTCTTGTATCCGCCATCTCTGCTACCTTGTCCACCGTAGTCTTTGCGTGGACGGTCGCTGCTGCTGCGGGTATCATCACCAGCCCCATCTCTTTTAAATGGCTTTTTACTGTAGCTGCTACCCCCGCGGCTACCTTCCTTCTTGTCAAAGGAACTACTACTTTTTTTGTCGCGGGGATTGAATGACGATTTTTTATCCATGTTTTGATGCTTGAAAGCCTGCAAAGGTACCACATTTTGAGGGTAAATCTGCTTCAGGCTTAATATTGAGTTAATCCTACATCACTATCACTGCTTTATGCCTACCTCATTCTGTTTTTTGCCCTCAGTTAATACTATTCCTCCCCTCATTACTTCGCCTTACATTTGCACTACATGATCACACCTGCATCCATACAGGAAGTAATGAACCGCGCCGACATCGTTGATGTTCTAGGCCAGTTTATACGGTTGCGCAAAAGAGGCACCAACTACATAGCCAATTGTCCTTTTCACAACGAAAAAACACCTTCGTTCAATGTGTCGCAGGCAAAGGGTATCTACAAGTGTTTCGGCTGTGGCAAGGCGGGCGATGTAGTCACATTCGTCAAAGAGCACGAAAAACTAACCTATCCCGAGGCCATTCGCTGGCTCGCAGATTATTACAAAATTACCCTCGAAGAAACCGAAACCTCGCCAGAGCAGCAGCAACACCAAATGGCGGGCGAGGCACTGCGCATCCTCAACGACTATGCCGCTAAGTACTTCAACAATACACTCCTTCACGAAGACGAAGGCCAGCTCATAGGGCTCAGCTACTTCAGGCAGCGCGGCTTCCGCAAGGAGATCATCGACCGCTTCTTGCTCGGCTACAACCCCGACAAAGGCGATACCTTTTACCGAGAGGCTATAGCCAAGGGCTACAGTGCCGAAATGCTGGAGAAAGCTGGTCTTGCCAAAAACCGCAATGGCATCTACTACGATGTGTACAGGGGCAGGGTCATCTTCCCTATCCACAACATGACGGGGCGCATAGTGGGCTTTGGGGCACGCATACTCAAAACCACCGACAAAGCACCCAAGTACATCAACACGCCCGAGAATGAGCTCTACATCAAGAGTCGCATACTCTATGGCATGTACCAGAGCCGCCAGGCCATAGCCAAGCAAGACGAATGCCTGCTGGTAGAAGGCTACACAGATGTTATTTCGCTGCATCAGGGTGGGGTAGAGAACGTAGTATCCAGCAGTGGCACATCCCTCACCGAGGACCAACTACGCCTCATAGCCCAGCTCACCAAAAACCTCACCATCCTCTACGATGGCGATGCAGCCGGCATCAAGGCAGCCCTCCGTGGGCTAGATATGGCACTCTCTCAGAGCTTCAATGTGCAGCTCGTGCTGCTGCCCGATGGCGAAGACCCCGATAGTTTTGTACAGAAATCTGGTGCAGCCCGTTTTCACGAGTATATCAAGGCGCACAAGCAAGATGTCATCAGCTTCCGCATGCAGGTGGGCTTGGCAGATGTAGGCGACGACCCCGTAAAACGCTCCAAACTCGTCAACGAAATAGCCGAAAGCATTTCGCGCATCAACAAAGCCGAAGATTTTGCGCTCCAGAGCCATTATATCAGGCTCGCAGCCCAAAAAATGCAGGTAGACGAGGCAGGGCTCATCAACCTCATCAATAAGTACATCCGCGACCGTATAGAAAACGAGCAGCGTCAAACCCGCAGAGCCGAAGGCCTCTCGCAGCAGCCCGACGTAGTACCCGAACCCGGACTGGAAGTAGCACATACTGAAGACCAACCCACCGAAACCAAACCCGATGCCGACCACAACCAGGAGTGGCAACTCATAAGGGTGCTCATAGAGCATGGCGACAAACCCTACGAGGGTTCCGACAATGTAGCTAGGCTCATTGAGTCCAGGGTAGACCCCAACCTCTTCAAGCAAGACATGGTCAAAGATCTGTTCAACGGCTATTTTCAGCTCTACAACGATACCGGAGTCCTGCCCGATACCCAATATTACATCCGCCACACAGACGCAGCCATTAGGTCGCGTATGACATCACTGCTCCACCCACCACAGGCTATCAGCAGCAAGTGGAAGGAGAAGTACGGCATCGAGCAGCTACCCGATACCGTTGTTTACCCAAACGATGTCGACAGCACCCTCTCATACTTCGAGCTCAAAAAGATACTCTTCGTCCAGCAGCAAATCATGCTCCGCCTCAAAGAAGAGCAAGACCCCAAAAAACTTCTAGCTCTCCAAGAGTTCTTCATGACCGTCCGAAAGCAAGAAAAAGACATCCTCAAGCGCCACGGCACCGTAGTCTACGAAGCCAAAAAACGCAATGGATAACACCTATTGCAGTGCTTACCACTTTTTTCTTTTTGCCACCAGCCACAGCACATCCATCATCGCCGCTTGTGTCACACTCACTTGTACGTTCAGGGCAGTGATGGGACTTTGCTTACGGAATAGTACCCCACAAAGCACAAATCAAAATGATGGTCATAATAGGAGGGTCATTGCGAACCCCAAGCTAGCCCTTTGTGCCAGCCCTCGGGGTGTGGCAACCTCGCAAAATGATGGAAAAACAAACACTATGTGTGTATTGTCAGTGTTTTTTGGGGTTTTAGTTTTTATTCCTTTATCATCTCCACTGGCGCGAGTTTGTAGCAAAGCCCTGTGCGAAAGCAAAATCGTGACCCACACAAGAGAGCCAGTTTCCAACTAGCAATAAACCATCTTATGCATTGGGCTCCCTTGGTCGTCATTCACACAAGCCTCCGCTTGCTAATGGCAACATTAACCCACATCCACTCAGCACGCATGTCTTTATTATTGGCGGGCAATTATAATCGAGTTTTTAACAAGCGTTGTTAATCGATAGAAATGCGAAAAACTCATTAATAATGCCCTTTTAGGGTATATACGTAAAGCATATTGTCCTTTACAGCATAAATAACCCTATTTTCTCTATCTATTCTCCTCGACCGTTTTCCTGAGAGTTCATATTTTAGGGGCTCTGGTTTTCCAATGCCAGCAAAAGGATGGAGTTTTATGTCCTCTATTAATGCGGTAATTCTCTCCTGTATTTTTATATTTCCTGATTTCTTCCAGTAACGAATGTCTTCATGTGCTTGCGGGCTGTAGGCTACTTCCATAAATCCTCAGTTTTAAGAACCTTGAAATTCCCACTTTCAAAATCCTTATCTCCCTGCAACACCTTTTCTACAAACGCAGGATCATATGTCTCGTTCTGTGTTTTTACTTCAAATTTTATCTTTAGTGCCTATACAAACGCTTTTAATGCAGCAACCTCCACTGGCGCGAGTTTCCAACACAGCCCTTTGCGCAAGAGAACCCACTGGCGCGAGTTTGTGGTATAGCCCTGTGCGCAAGCGAACTCGTGACTAACGTAAGGTAGCCAGTTTGCAACTGGCAGCACAACAACCCCCGTCTGAGCGCAGAATGATTCAATACAACATTATTAATCGTGTCATTGAAAAAGTCTTTTACTTCCTCAATTCTTCAATAAGCACATGCCGCTTTATTCTTAAATATTCCTTGGATTTATTATTCGCAGACTTTGTACACCCTCAAAATTAGCATCACTACTAATTAAGATTAAGTTATTCACAATTGCTGTAGCAGCTATAATGGCATCTGGAGTTTTTATTTTTCTTGACCTACGTATAGACACGCACTGCTGTACTACCTGTGGTGTAACGCCCAAAATAGTAGAATCCCCTATAAACTCACGTAAAATTCGTTCTTTGTTCTTATCTGCGTTTATCCACGACAAAGCCTCTATCTCAGTTATCACAGACAGGTTTGGAATATTATCTATGACTTCTCCCAAAAAATCTAAAGCACTTTCAGACAGTGTTTCAGAAAAATAACCAGAAATAACATTAGTATCCATCAAATATTCTCCCATTCCCCGCGCATATTTTCAACATGGTTATCCATACTATGAGCATCTTCTTTCGTAAACACTCCTTTGTATTTTTCAGATAGTTTAACCTTGCTTTCTACTACATTTTCTTTTACTATCCTCAATACATTCAGTAGTTCTAAATCACGTAAAAGATGTAGTCCTGTTTCATTATTAATTTCTACAAGTACTGTTTGCATATACACCCATTTTTTAAAACCAGTTCTGTTAACCCTGTCTTTAATATCAATATCACAAAAGTTCAAATAGAATCTGGTAATTCAAAGTTACATGTTTTCCAGCCTTATTTGGTGTTCTAATTATGCGTCCTCGTTGAGTCTCCCCACTTTTTTGCTGGGGACTCGAAGACAACAGGGCTCCCGTTTTCCCATTCATTCCTTCAGGTAAACTAGAACAACCAATAAAAATTGTTCTCCCGAAACGCCTTCACTTTCCAGCAGCTTCATTTCCACAATTACCCCATTTGGCGTGAATGTTTTTCACTGGTGTCTAACTTTCGGTAAGTGGTTTTCACTTGCGTAAAACCTACATCTCAAAATGTGGATATCTTAATCACTGCCACACCCACCTTGGCGCACTTTTTGCTGCATCGAAGGAGTATAATATATGCAACTCTTACCCATAACCCCCCAATAGTTATGTCAGCATTGAATTTCCTTAATCATCAAAACAACCCTAACCACCACAAAACCCACCGGAAAATGCCTGCAAACCGGAAAAGTGAATAGCATTGATAATCAACTACTTATGTGCCAAAACACATGAAACGACCGGAAATGAAACCGGAAAATCATACAAACCCTAAAATCCTAAAACATGCAATGACTAATGAACAGGATAAACTAACTTTACAAGTAGTTACTTACTCACAAGGTAACCTACACCATTACAACCACAATAATTCATAGTTTATGAAACTACATACTATCAATGCCGGATACTTCAAGCTCGATGGCGGTGCCATGTTTGGGGTCGTGCCTAAGTCTATGTGGAACAAGGTAAACCCAGCCGATGATAAAAACATGTGTACGTGGGCCATGCGTTGCTTGCTTATAGAGCATGGTAACTACCGCATACTGGTAGACACAGGGATGGGTAATAAACAAGACGAAAAATTCTTCAGTCACTATTACCCCCATGGTGACGATAGTATTGAAAAAGGACTAGCTGCGCTCGGCCTCACTACCCACGATATCACAGATGTGTTTCTCACTCACCTCCATTTCGACCATTGCGGTGGTGCCATTAAGCGCGACGGCGATAAACTAGTACCAGCATTCAAAAATGCCGTTTATTGGAGTCATAAATCGCACTGGGATTCAGCCACCAACCCCAACGAAAGAGAAAAAGCATCCTTCCTCAAAGAAAACATATTGCCAATCATGGACAGTGGCCAACTGCGACTGCTGGAAATAGCCGATGGCGACGAATGGATGCCCGACATCAGGGTAAGACTAGTGAATGGACACACCGATGCTATGATGCTGCCACAAATTAGTTGCAACAATCATACCATGCTATACTGTGCCGATCTCGTGCCCAGTGTAGCACATGTGTCTATGCCCTGGGTGATGGCATATGATATGCGCCCTATGGATACGCTGAAAGAAAAACGCCAGCTGCTTGGCGAGGCAGTGATGAATAACTGGACATTATTTCTGGAGCACGACCCCATTAACGAATGTTGCACATTAGAACAAAGCGAACGTGGCATTAGGGTGAAGAGCGTACATACGCTAGCTGCCACACACATATCACCCTAAGGTATAGGTGTTATTCGTTATATTTTAGTACCACAGGGTTGGCGTCCATAAGGTTGCCCCGGTAGTTCATTTTTATAGCTTCGATATACACCTTTACATTGGGTCCATCTTGGCTTTTTATCTTGTTTTTCAGCGAGTCAGTCAGCTCACCACCCGTCACATAGATAGGCCCGTATAAGCCCTTGTTGGGCGCCAGTAGTGTAAACTTGTACTGCGTCACCCGGCAATTGTTTACATCTGCCAGCAGTAGCCCATTTTTCAGTATCTCCTGTCTGGTTGTCAGGGTGGGTATCAGTTTGCCGTTTTTCTGTGTTGGGGCAGCTATTCTGCCTAGTGTTATCACAGGCACCTTTTGCTGGGTAGTCTGTGCTTGTGTAGGTAGGCTTAGGTGCAGCATACACGCGCACACCAAACCAGCCATAGTTGGCAATGCCCTGGAGAATATATGTTCGTTAGTGATCAATCGTTGTAAGTATACTGTAGTGCAGGCGATGTTGCGTCTGTCTCATGGCAGTTGAGGTGTATGTCCTGAATGTGTACGGTTACCTTAGGGTAGTCCCATTTTTTTATCAGGTCTTTTTGCGTCTGCGACATTTCATTGCCATTCACATACAGTGGCCCAAAAAACGGTTGCCCAGGCGCACTCAGCGACACCGTAAACCCCGATACCTTACACCCTACCGAGTCTGTTATCAGGGTGTAATTAGCCACCATTAGGTCATGAGTAGTATTATAGCTGGGTATATTGGCAATCCATACACGCGGTGGGGGTAGTGGTTCAGTGGGTTTTTCTTTCTTGTTTTTTTGTCCATAGCTCAGAGTAGCTACAAGCGACAGAGCAGTAACAATAAATAAACGTTTCATGCACAAAATTTGACGTAAGTTACATAAAACCTCAAAATCAATGCTGTAGGAAATGTTATAAATAAAGGAGTATCTACAGTAGGGCGAATGAATATTCTCTATCCTCCCTAAAAATATATTAATCTATGCGTTAAACCTTTTACCGTTAATATCGTCTCATATAGGTAAGTGTAAATTTTAATGCTGCATGCAAGCCGGAAACAACCAATTCACCGACGAAGAGATAATCACCTTGTTTGCCAAGGCAGACATGCAGCATACTGCGTTCACAGCATTGGTTCACAAATATCAGCAGCGGCTCTACTGGCACATTCGCCGTCTGGTAGTCACCCACGATGATACAGATGATATACTCCAGAATGTACTTATCAAGGTCTGGAACAATCTCGGTGCTTTTAGGCAAGAGGCCAATCTTTTTACATGGCTATACCGAATAGCTACCAACGAAACCCTAACTTGGCTCAATGCACAAAAAAAATATGTAGCTGTGCCTATAGATGGCAATGACGAGTTTTTTCAAAATCGGTTACAAGCACAATCTCAGTTCGACCCTGCCAAAATTGAGTGGCGATTGCAGCAAGCCATAGGTGCCCTGCCCGAAAAGCAGAAACTCGTATTCTCTATGAGATACTATGACGAAACACCCTATGAAGATATGTCGCAAATATTGGGTACGTCGGTAGGGGCACTAAAAGCTTCTTACCACCATGCAGTAAAAAAAGTTGAAGAATTTTTAAGCAAGAATTAAACTATCTATTTGTTTGTAAGTCTTAATAATACAATGAAAGAGGAAATAAACGACGAACTGAATACACTCAATAGCCGCCTAACAGGCATAAAGGTGGGTATGCCATACAGCGTTCCTCAAGAATATTTTTCAGATTTAGCGCAAAATGTGATGCACAAAGCTGAGGCCAATGGTAGTAACAGTTTGCCTATCCACAAGGATATGCCCTATAAAGTGCCATCTTTATACTTCGATGGCTTGGCTAAAGAGGTGACGAGTAAGGTAGCGCCCAAGAAAAATGCAAGATTACTGTCCTTTACTGCTATAAGGTGGGCAGCAGCAGCTATGTTATTAATGATGATAGGTGCAGCAATCATTGTCTCCTTGCAAAGGCAAAACGCTGGCTTGCACAATGCTGATGTGGCTATCATAGTTGCAGACAGAGATATTGAAGCTTATTTCGCCGATAACAATAGGCCCGATCTCAACACCCTGCCCGATATCACATACCTCTCTAGCACTACAGAAGTAGACCCCAAAGATATTATCTATTACCTCGACCAAACTGGTTGGGATACCGAATATTACAACTGATAAAACGAAAAAAGTATGAGAAAATCAAGTCAGGTAGTGCAGTTTGTATTGTCAACTTTCCTTTTGCTATTCACTGCATCAGCAGTCTATGGTAGGCAAACAAGACCCGCGCAGCAAAGAATACATGCAGCCAAAATGGCTTATATGGCAGACCGGCTGCAACTAACACCAGAGCAATCTGCAGCTTTTGTGCCTGTCTACAAAAACTATGAAAGCGATTTCAGAGCCATCAGAGCCCCTTTCGTAAAAAAATATAAACTCGACGAAGTGGAAGAAGGTACAGGCAACATGACGGTGCGTCAATATGTAGAAGACGACCTCGACTATCAACAACAAGTATTGGAGCTGAAGCGCAGCTACAACGACCGTTTTCTGAAGGTTATCACTAGTCGGCAGTTGGCAGACATGTACATCGCTGAACGCGAGTTTAAACAGATTTTAGTAAAAAGACTTAAAAATATGAAACAAAAACAGCAAAATAATTAGTTATTTATTTAATGTAATCATTGCGCGCTAATACACAATCATCAATTATAAAAACCTAAAAAAAACAACAATGAAACACACAAAATTTATTTATCTGGCCGGATTGCTCGCCATTGCTATCAGTACAATGGCCGCCTGCAACAAAACAGACAAAAATGCTGAAGATACCAATGATACTGGGTATGCCAGCGATCAAACACTTTCAGAAAAGCTATTTGACGATGTACAGGTATTGTCAGATTTAGCTGCTGGGTATACAGGCACAGGTAGTCTAAAGACTACTGCTTGTGGAGCCATCACTAAAGTGCCAAACGTAATTACAATCGATTTTGGTACCACAAACTGTCTGTGTTCAGACGGACGAAACAGAAGGGGAAAAATTATCATAAACTACACTGGAAATTATGCTGATAGCAATTCAACTCGAAATATAACATTCGATAATTACTATCAAAATGACAATAAAGTGGAAGGTACTAAAACTGTTACAAACATGGGCAGAAACAGCTTGGGGCAGCCTTACTTTAACGTTTCTGTGGCAGGCACTATAACCAAGCCTGACGGCACTGTGATCACTCCCAACTGGGGCAGAGTGCGCACTTGGACTTCTGGATACAATACACCTACTATTTGGACAGACGATGAGTACAAAATTATTGGTTCGGGTACGATTATCAGGAGTTCAGGAGTAGTCAATGTAGCTATTGCCGATTCATTGCCACTTGTCGTAGCCACTAATTGTCAATGGGTAAAATCAGGATCTATTGTGTATACTCTGTCTGGCGGACGCACCCGTACGCTTAATTATGGCAATACTCCAGCCTGCGACAATCAGGCCACACTTACCTTTCAGCCATCAGGTACTACAGTAGCAGTCACTTTACCATAAAAGAAAAGGGGTTGATTATATACATAAAGACAGACTCTCCAGCGAAAGTTGGTGTCTGTCTTTTTTGTTTTTCTATTCTCAATAACCCTTACTTTTAGCACCACAACCACTAGCGTTTGAGCACACCAGAGCATATACTAAAACAATACTGGGGTTACGATGAATTCAGACCATTGCAGAGAGATATCATAGGCAGCATATTGGCTGGCAATGATACCCTTGCATTGTTGCCTACTGGTGGTGGTAAATCAGTTTGTTATCAGGTGCCTGCATTGGTAGCGCCCGGTGTATGTTTGGTTATATCGCCGCTCATAGCACTCATGCAAGATCAGGTGGCCAGGTTGCAGCAACTAGGTATAGCTGCAGACTGTTTGCACTCAGGCATGCACTACAACGAGGTAAAGCAGATGCTGAGCAAGGCTGTAGCCGGCGATTACAAACTACTATACCTTTCGCCAGAGCGACTACAAACCAGATTGTTTACAGACTATGTAAAGGAGATGGATGTATCTATGATAGCAGTAGATGAGGCACATTGTATATCGCAATGGGGCCACGATTTCAGGCCATCCTACCTCCTTATCTCAGATGTTAGGTATATTTTTCCTCAGGTGCCAGTGCTAGCGCTCACAGCTACTGCCACTATTGAGGTGCAGCAGGATATCACTACCAGCTTGCGAATGAAACAGCCTGCCGTTTACAAAATGAGTTTTGCCCGCACTAACATATATTATTCCGTTAGTTATAGCGAAAACAAAAGTGGAGATACACAGTTGGCTGTAGCTAACGGTTGCAGCATAGTGTACTGCCGTAGCCGCAAACAAACCGAGAACATAGGTGCCTATCTCAATAGCAACCATTCATCGGCTGCAGTGTATCATGCGGGGCTCAGCCGAGACCTCCGAGATGAGGCACAACAACAGTGGATGAACGGCGATGTGCAAACTATGGCAGCTACCACTGCCTTTGGTATGGGAATAGATAAGCCCGATGTGCGTCAGGTAGTGCACTACGATGCTCCTGAGCACCCTGAGGCCTACTATCAAGAGGCTGGCAGAGCTGGTAGAGATGGATTACCGTCAGTAGCCACAGCATTCTATAACAATGCTGATATCAAACGGCTGTACGATAGTACCGCTTTGCACTACCCGCCCGAGGC